>JAISEZ010000084.1 GCA_031263835.1 Tannerella sp. | reverse complement strand
CGACTACTACGGCAACCGGCTCAGGAAAATCTTCACGCTATACGGCAATACGCCCCTGCTGGAAATCCGGTGGGCGCTGACGTTCCGGAATCCCGAAGCCAACGTCATCGGCCCCCAGCCGATCCTGGCGCTGGGGAAGAGCCACGGCGCCGAAGACGTGTTTACCGTACCGACTGTGGACGGCCTGAAGGAATATCGCATGAGGCCCGAAGTCATGTACGGACAGGTCATTAACATGGCGGAAGGCTGGAACGCCGGCCAGGACACGCAGGAAGACATCGCCTTCATCGGCGCCTTTCCCGTTGCACAGCCCCTCTTTCTGCACATGTGGATGAATCTATCCACCAACGGGGAAGCGCCTCACCCCTACGTTGAGTTTCAGCCCTGGACGCCCATCGTCCAGAAAACCGTCATGTACTTCTCCTACTACATCTGGGGAAACAGCGGCGACTGGAAGAACAGCCTGGAGGAACTGCGGAAACGGAACCTGATCACCGTCAGGAATAATTGACAATTAATAATTGACAATTAATAATTAATAATTAATAATTAATAATTCATGCATCTTAGATATGAAAATACAGATTATTATCAGTTTGTTCATTGCGGTTAATGCCATGCGGCTGTCTGCACAGGAGCAACAGCCAGTCGGCAATGTTCGCGGTGATGTTGCCGCTCTTACTCCCAAATATGTTCCCGACGATCAGGTCGTTTTGGAAAGCGACGGCTCTCCGGACTGGGTAAAACACCTGATTATGGCAGAAGTACGTATCCAGACGGCCACTGATGAAGGAACGCTGGAGGCTGCCGTCAAAGTCCTTGACCATTATCGGGACATAGGAGTGAACGGCATCTGGATTACGCCCGTGTATGACCCAAGCCCAAGAGGAAACGGCTATTCCAATCTCGGTCCTCATACCATCGACCCCAAAATTACCGGAACGGTCGATTACGAACAGGGCTGGGGAAAAATGGCAGCCTTTATAGACGAGGCTCATCAGCGGAACATTCGTATTTTCCTTGACGTGATTACTTGGGGCGCCGTTCCCGGCTCCGGTTTGATCGCCGAACATCCGCAATGGTTTTCAGGCTCCGCCTGGGACGGTGATGCTTTTAACTGGTCTCATCCCGAATTTACCGAATGGTTTATCCGGCAAGTGGTAACTATAGGGTTGAATACCCGTTGCGATGGATTCCGTTTCGACTGCGAACCCGAAATTACAGGTTACGGGGTGGTCGGGCAGATTCGCGACCGTTTGCTGGCGCAGGGACGCAAAGCGGTCATGATGTCGGAAGCCCCCAATGAAAGGAAAGGTGTTTATATCATGGAGCAGAGAGCCATAGACGACTGGCTGACTTATTACAGGACGGAAGGCGTTCCGCCTTATACTTTTATTGACAAATATAATATAGTGGACTTTATCCGGTCGGGACAAATCGGAGGGAAAGGCATGTACCGTTTCTATGTGAACAATGTTACCTGCCATGACAACATTGATCCTGTTATTTGGGGCAACCGCCTGGCCATCGGTTATCAGATGATTTTTGCGCCCTACATTCCGCTCTGGTATATCGGCGAAGAATGGAATAATCCCCACAGGGGACTGAGTCCCGATCCCGTACTTTACTTTAATAAAATAGACTGGACGGCACTTGAAAAAGCGGAAAACCGCACTTTCTTTGAAGATGTAAAATTCATGATTTTCATCAGGCGGCAATATCCGGAAATCTTCACTTATTTCCCGGAGCATCAGAAAGACATCAATATCTGTAAAGTGAAGGTTTCCGGAGGCGACTTGCAGGCATACGCCCGGTATGCAGGGAATAAAGCCATTTTGGTCATTCCTGCCAACCATATCCGTTCGGAAGTAACCGTTTCCATCCCTTATGCCGAAACCGGACTTGCTTCATATTCCCGTTTCAACGTTACGGATTTGAAAACAGGGAAAACTTTAGCCGAAGGAAGCGCGTCCGAACTTAAAACCATAAAAATTACTCCGCCGCAGAAGGATATGAGCTTGCTATTGGTGGAGGGAAAATGAAATATATTTCACCTTACTTCGTTATAAAATTGTTCATCTAAAATATTTTTAATCAATGTTACATACAAATAAAATCACATTAGCAATTGTTGCTTTTTTGCTGCTCTTTCATCCGACGGGCGCACATACGGACAGCCGCCAATCAGGAGAGACCGTCAGCGAGCAGCCCAATGCGCCGATCGACCTTCGGTGCGAGTTTTTAACCGATCCCCTGAGCGTGGATACCCCGGAACCCTGTCTTGCATGGAAACTGACGGCGGGCAACGGGCAGGAACTGAAACAAACTGCGTGGCAAATTCTGGCGGCAACGGAAGAGTCGCTGCTCGGCGAAGGCAAAGCCGACCTGTGGGATTCGGGCAAAACGCCGTCGGACAATCAAACCGTAAAATACAGCGGCAAAAAATCGACCGGCAGCAAGCTGGTTTACTGGAAAGTCCGCATATACGACGGCAACGGACGCCCGTCGCCCTGGAGCCGTACGGCGCGGTTCGGAACGGGTCTGACCGCGGAAGAATGGAACGCCGCCGCGTATATCGCATTTCCGGAATCCGAACTTCCGCAGGGGAATGAACGCGGAACGGTCAGCCCCTTACTGCATCAGCAGTTTAAGGTGAAAAAAGTCGCTACCGCCTTACTGTATGTTAATTCTTTGGGGTATCATGAAATTTATATCAACGGCAAAAGAGTAGGCGATTACGTTCTTGCGCCCGCCGTTTCCCAGTTCAACCAACGGTCGCTTTACATGACTTACGACATTACACCGTATCTAAAAAATGGCGTCAACGATTTGGTCGTCTGGCTTGGGAAAGGCTGGTACAGTATGGGATTGCCGGGAGTGGTTCACAACGGGCCTGCGGTAAAAATGATCCTCAAAAGCAAAGATAAAAACCGGTGGGTAAACGTGCTGCAATCCGACAGGAGCTGGCTTTGCGCTGCAAGCGGTTATGAAACGCTGGGGTCGTGGTCTGCGGGACAGTTTGGAGGCGAACGTGTGGATGCTTCCGTCCTGAATGAACCGGCGGATATTTCCGACGCTCCCGACGCTTCCGGCAAGCTGATGAAAGCCTTTTCACTTCTGTCCTGGCGTCCTGTGGAAGAAATAAAAATTCCCGCTCATGCCGTAAGTCCTCAGATGGTCGAAGGAAATGTCATATCCGAAGAAATCAAACCGTATAAAATCACACAACTGTCCGACCGCTCGTGGCTGATAGATATGGGCAAAGTGTTTACGGGCCGGGCGAAGATCAAATTCCATCACCTTTCCCGCGCGCATGAAGTAGCGATGAAGTTCGGCGACCATTTTAACGCGCAGGGCGAGCTGCAAAACCAGTCGCAGCGCGATTATTATCTGGCATCCGGACACGACGGCGAATCGTTTTGCAACCGTTTCAACTATCACTGCTTTCAATACATACAGATTGACAACCTGCCCGCCGCCCCGTCTGTTGACGACATCACGGGATACGCCATCCAAACGGGTTACGGCGCCGTGTCGTCGTTTCAATGCTCCGACCCTGACTTGAACGCTATTCACAACATGATTCAACGAACGCTGTGTAACCTGAGCCTCGGCGGCTATCTCGTTGACTGTACTCATATAGAGCGGCTGGGCTATGGAGGCGACGGACATGCCTCGACGGTTACGGCGCAAACCATGTTCAACCTTGCGCCTCTGTACGCCAACTGGCTTCAAGCGTGGGAAGACTGCATCCGCGACGACGGCGGACTGCCGCACACAGCCCCGAATCCGTATCCCGCAGGCGGCGGCCCTTACTGGTGCGCTTTTATCGTTACCGCTCCGTGGAATACTTACCTCCAGTACGGTGACCTCCGCATCCTCGAAAAATATTATCCTGTGATGAAACACTGGCTGCAATATGTGGATAAATATACGGTCAACGGCCTGTTGAAACCCTGGCCGGAGACGAATTATCGTACATGGTATCTGGGCGACTGGGCTACGCCGACAGGCGTCAATCAGACGGATCCCGAATCTGTTGATCTGGTGAACAACTGCGTCGTCGGCGAATGTTACATCCTGCTGGAAAAAATTGCCCGTTTGCTGGGCAAAGACGATGAAGCGCAACAGTTCTCCGACCGTAAATCGGCGCTCGACAAAAAGATTCAGGCGACATTCTACAAAGCGGATGCAACAACTTATGCCACCGGTTCGCAAATCGACCATATCTATCCGCTCCTGACCGGCGTCACTCCCGGCGAATTGATTCCTTCCGTTACGCAAAGCCTGTTTAACACCACGGAATCACGCTACAAAGGACATTTGGCGACAGGCCTGGTCGGAATCCCCGTGCTTGTCGAATGGGCTGTCAGGAACAACCATCCCGATTTCGTTTACAAAATGTTGAAAAAGCACGATTATCCGGGCTATCTCTTCATGCTCGACAATGGCGCCACCGCTACATGGGAACACTGGAACGGCGAACGCAGCCGCCTGCATAACTGTTACAACGGAATCGGCTCGTGGTTTTACGAAGCGATAGGCGGCATCCGTCTTGACGAATCGACGCCGGGGTACCGGAAAATCATTATCGAGCCGCAAATCCCCGAAGGAATCACCTGGGCGAAAGTCACCAAAGAAACGCCTTACGGAACCGTCTCCGTCCACTGGGAATGTAAAGACCGCCGCATTTATTTCGACGTTTCCTTACCGCCCGGATGCTCGGCCGACATTGTTCTTCCGAAAGGAATGGAACAATTAACAACTAATAATTAATAATCATACAATGAAAAAAGTTATTTATAGCGCTGCACTGCTGATGTGCCTGCTCTGCCTGCCGTCGTTGACGCGGGCGAAGGAGGTTTCCGGCCCCCTGAAGATAACCCGCATGGAACTGGGTTATCCCGTACCGTCCATTCCGTTCTATCATTTGAAAGCCGACCTCGACCTGCCGGAAGCCTCTATCATTGAGGTTGAAGCGGTTGTGAACGGCAAGACCCTCCGCTTTGTCAACCTCTACAGGGGCGACGTGGCGGAGGAAGCCGGCAAGCCGGGCTTTATCCACCGTCCGCCGTCGGGCTACGCACTGTCGCAGGACAACACGCTGTATAAAAACCCGTTCATCACCGCCTGGGTGAAATGGGAACCGGGCAGGACCTATTCCATTGAGGTGAAGGTGAGGATGAAAAAATCCGTCAAACAGTCGCCGCAGGACAGGATCCTGACCGCCAAAGTCGACGTCAAGGCTCCCGAAGGCGTAGCGGTTTTCGACCCCGCATGGAAGGCGTACAAGTCCATCGTGCTGAGCGAGACCGCAGGCATCGAGCGCAGGAAGGAAGCCGTTGAAGTGCTGCTTCCGTTCTACCCGGACGAGGTAACCGACCTGAAGCGCGAAATCCGCGTCGTAGCCGTTGACCCTGATACTTACAGCCTCAGCGAGGCGCCGTGCCAGGTGTTCGAGTTGCAGAAGAACGCCGCGAAAGACGACCTTTCGCCACTGGAAGAAGGTCAGCCCCAGCGACAGATACCGCTCTGGATGCCGGCGGTAACAGCCAAACTTGCCTTCCTCGCCGACGTGCCCGCCAAATCAAGCAAAGTCTATTTGATTTATTATAACAACGACAGGGCGATGAACAAATCTTACAGCACCGACCTGAAAGTGCAGGGCGAACTGCCCGGACTAACCGTTGACAATGACTGTCTGAACATTGTCCTGCATCCCCATTCGGGGCATATCGACGAGATTACGCTAAAGAGCAACCCGGAGAACCCGCTCTTTCACCGCATGGAAACGAACGGCGCGATCCACTGGAACCCCGGTATCTACGTACCTCCGCGCGCCTGGACGCATACGGCCGACTGGAAACTGGAACAGAACAAATATTCCGTCTCCGGCCCGGTGCTGGCTACGGGCGAGTTCTGGGGCAACCTGCGCAATATGCCGGAGGTAGACGCCGCCGTGCGCTACGAGTTCTTCCCCGGCGTGCCGTATTTCTTCTCCACAACCGACATGCGCATCAACGAGACCGTGCAGACCCTCGCACTGCGCAACGCCGAGATCGTGATCAAACGCGAACTCATCACGCACGCCGCATGGTACGACATTATCCGCGACAGGGTGATGACATACGACGTGCTGAACATGGCCGACCTGACCGACCTGAAGATGGAAGCCGACGTCCCCTGGATTACGTTCTACAACGAACAGACGGGCATCGGCTTCGCGGGCATCAACCTCGAATACGGCAACGCCTCGCTCGAATCGCGTACAAGCCTGCTCAATCCCTACTGCTACATCACGGGCGGCCCGTGGATCTACTGGACGCGCGCCCTCTCGCTCACCTTCCTCGCCTCCAATATGCAGCAGACGATCCCCGCCCTCAAAGGCAGTCACTTCCACGAGAAATGGGCGTACCTGACCTATCAGATCGACCGGAGCGGCGTGCCTTACCGGCCTGTCCTCGAATGGGAAAAGCGGCTCAGGAACCCGTTGCGGATGAGACTGGAAGAAGAAGTTGACGACCGCGTATCGCACTCTCTTGTAGAAATCTACATGGACGAAGGCAAAAGCGGCTGGGAAGAACGCGAAACAGGCAGGCACGAAGACAACGAAAAGGAGAACAGGAAATAGAATATCAAACAGTAACACGCCTGCCGTATTTGGAGAATTTCCG
>JAISEZ010000052.1 GCA_031263835.1 Tannerella sp. | reverse complement strand
AATTGGAATTTAAAAACAATGGAGACCGGAAACTGTTTTCACCCTGAAAGTTTGTAAAGTCAATACGGTTTTCACCCTGAAAGTTTGCGGATTTAGTAAGAAAACAATTACTTTTGCAGCCATAAAACAGAATAATATGATACAAAGAACCGTTTTGGAAAACCTGCGCAAATGGAGTAAAAGCAACTATCGGAAGCCGCTTGTTTTGCGCGGGGCAAGGCAGGTTGGCAAGACAACGCTTGTGCGCGAACTTGCCAAAGATTATGACGTTTATCTGGAATTGAATCTGGAAAACGAAAACGAGCGTCAGCTGTTTGAAACCGGAAACGATGTTCAAAAGACGATTACGGACCTGTTTTTCTATAATGGCGTAATGAAAACCGACAAATCGACGCTGCTCTTTATCGACGAAATACAGTATTCCAAACCGGCTGTCGCGATTTTGCGCTATTTCTGTGAAGAGGCAAATTACATTCACGCCGCCGTTGCGGATTCTATGGCGGGGCAGAATAGCAGAGCACATTGTGGCGCAGGAGCTTCTAACTCTTGATAACAGTTTGCTTACCACGCGCATCTTCTGGCGTCGGGAAAAAGAATCCTCCTCAGCCGAGGTCGATTTCCTGTATAAATTCAACGGTATGGCTATTCCGGTAGAAGTGAAATCGGGTCACAGTTCCAAACTTAAATCCCTGCATCTGTTTATGGACGAGTGTCCGCACAACATAGCCGTAAGAGTCTGGTCGCAGCCGTTTTCTATTGACGATGCCGTAACGCAGGGAGGTAAAAAATTCAGGTTAATCAACCTGCCATTTTATTATGCAGGACAGCTCGAAGAAATATTGAAACAGCATGTTTAAAAAAAACGTCATTGCAGGCTTGACCCGGTTCGGAACAGTAAAAAGAACTGTCAAACTATTTCACAGATGACAGATGACATTCAAACACTTTATCAGCAGGCGATCCAATTCGCAGCCGAACGGCACGGCGACCGGAAAATTCCCGGCAGCGGGATACCGTATGCCGTACGATTGAGGGAGGTTTTTTTTTGCAGGAAACTGTATGCTGTCAGAGCCGCAACCGCATTGCAGATAAAGTCTTTTTTATTGTCTCATACTTTTCGTTACGGCTGCATCGCCATCCCGTTCGTGAAATTGTCCGAAGCATTGGGATCATGATCCCAGGCATTTGTAACATGATCTCAATCATTTGCAACATGATCCCGATCGTTGGGATCATGATCCCAAGCATTTGTAACATGATCCCGATCGTTGGGATCATGATCCCAAACATTTGTAACATGATCCCAAACGTTCGGAACATCTCCCGAAATGTCTGTTACTCTTCCCCGGACGTTCGGCGACGCCGCCGAAACAGAAGCTCAAAAATGCAGGCAATCGGACAGAAAAAAGGGTAGAGGTCTTTAGCGAAAGGAGAACTCGCATCCGCAATAGGTCTGGTTATAAAACCCATACTGTTTGATCAGCGCGTTACGCCGTTCGCTCAGTCCGCCTTTGCGCCAGTTCTGTTCCCAAAAGGCGAGGCCGGAGAAGGATGCTGCGGCTTCGCTGCCGGCCCGGTTGATCTGGCGCAGGTCTTTCCAGCGCGAGGAAGCCAGCGTGGTGGCGAATACCGTAAAGCCATGCGCGCGAGCATACTGTGCCGCAACGTACAGACGCATCCTGAAACAGGCCATGCACCGGGCGCCCCGTTCCGGTTCCTGCTCCAGCCCGCGCACCTGCCCGCGCCACGCCGCATGGTCGTAGTCGCCGTCCGCAAAAGGCAGTCCCAACGCTTCGACCTGCCGCAGGCTCTCGGCTTTCCGCCGTTCGTATTCCGCCTGGGGGTAGATGTTCGGGTTGAAATAAAACACGGTCGGACGCACGCCGTTTTCCAGCATCCATTCGAGGATGGCGCCGGAGCACGGAGCGCAACAGGCATGAAGCAGCACCTCCGTCGCGCCGCCCGGAACGGCAGGTGGAAGCCGCGGCGTCCCGTTTCCCTCCAACGCTGATACATTCATGTTTTCTCGCTAATTTCGCATGAATTTCTCCGCAAAATCGACCGAAATGTAATTGGCATAACTCTGGCAGACTTCGGCCGAAAGTTCCATGCCGGAACGGAGAATCTTTTTCCACGCCTCCGCATTGAGTTCCGGCAAATCACGGTATCCGACGCCCTGTTTGATAAGCCCGTAGATGACGCCCGCATTGAAATTGTCGCCCGCTCCGACGGTGCTGACCGGCGTGACGGCAGGAACATCCAGATGAAAGCGGACTTTTTCGGTGAAAAGATTGACCCCGTCTGCTCCGTGCGTCGTAATCAGGGTCTTGCAATAGTAGTGCACCTCGTCGCAATACACTGCATCCATGTCTGTCCGGCCATACAGGTTCAGAAAATCCTCGTCCGAGCCTCTGACAATATCGGCAAATTCGTAATTGTCCATCACCGTCGAACGGACGTGGATTGCCGTATGCGTGTGCACCTTCCGGAAATTCGGATCGTAGTAAACAATCGCTTTCCGTTCGCGGACGTATTCCAGCAGTTCGACGATTCGCGGATGAATCTGCGGATCCAGTGCATAAAACGAACCGAATACGAAAATGTCATCTTCATCGACCGGGGGATAGACCGCATCAAACCGCCGATCGGGATAACCGGTGTAGAAAAGATATTCGGCGTCTTTCCGTTCACTCAGAAAAGCCAGTGAAACAGGCGTCTTTCCGTCCGGATAAACGTCCAGATAGTCGGTTGTCATCCCGTTTTCGCGCATGAACCGGCGCACCATTTCCCCCACGCGGTCGTTCCCCAGCTCGCTGACGAAGGCGACGGGAACGCCCAGGCGGCTCAACGATACCAGCCCGTTGAACACCGAACCTCCGGGGACGGCCGCATGGGGCTGTTCCCCCTGAAAAATGATGTCCAGAACCGTTTCTCCTATTCCGATTACTTTCCTCATAAAATCATGTGTTTTCGTTTTTACTCTGCTGACGGCTTTTCGAACCCAGATAACCGCCGTGATGACGTCGGGCGTAATCGGCGCTGCTGAATCCAATCTTCTGCATGACGCTGACGACCAGCATGTCGCCGATAACGGTCATGACCGTCGTCGACGTTGTCGGGGTCAATCCCAGCGGGCACACTTCCCGGGGAGCGCCGGTGGAAAGACAGACGGCCGCCTCTTTCGCCAGCGGACTGTCGAGGTCGGCCGTGATGACGATAAACTGCATGTCTTCCACCAGCGCGCGCACCAGTTGAACCAGTTCGACCAGTTCGCGCGTTTTCCCCGAATTGGAAATCAGCAGCATCAGGTCATGTCTGCGCACAATGCCCAAATCGCCGTGTTGCGCTTCGCTCGGGTGCAGAAAATAGGCCGGCGTACCGGTCGAACTGAACGTGGTCGCAATGTTCATTGCAATCTGACCCGCTTTCCCCATGCCGCTGATGACCAGCGTCCCGCCCAGGTGATGGACATGCTCGACTATCAGTTCTATGGCAGCATCGTATGCGGCGCCGACCGGAATATTGCGAACGGCTTCGGCCTCCTGTTCCAAAATGGATTTGATATTTACTTTATTCATACATGCAAATGTAGGCGATTATTTTTTTATCCAATATAAAAAAACGTATATTTGCGGCATGAAACAGTAAATTTTCTTTGTATGAAATATGGAGTGTATCGTTTTTTAGTCGCTGCCTGCGTTTTGGGAACGGGAATGTCCTGCAGGCAATCACCTGAATTTGAGGTGAACGGCATCATCGCCGGCGCCGACGGACAGGTCGTCTATCTGGAAAATGTGGGCCTTTCGGCAACGGTGACGCTGGACTCGGTCAGGCTGAATGCGTCCGGAAAATTCTCGTTCAGGCAGCCGCGTCCGGATTATCCCGATTTTTATCATCTCCGGTTGAACAATCAACTGAACAACCAGCTAATCAATTTTGCCATTGATTCGACCGAAACGCTTTCGTTTCTGGCCGATGCGGGCACGTTCGCCACATCCTACACGGTGGAAGGCTCGACCCACGCGCTTGCCATCAAGGAAATCACGCTGGCTCAACTGGATGCGGACCGGGCAATCAGGCGCCTGCGCAAGGAATACGAATCGGGGATGATCTCCGACAGCCTGCATCAGCATCAGGTGCAGGAAGTGATTGATACCTACAGGGAAATCGCACTGAAATACATCTACACGCAGCCGATGTCCACGACGTCCTATTTTGCCCTTTTCCAGCAGATTGACGGACTGATGTTCTTCGACCTGTACGACAGGACCGATTCGCGTGCCTACGGCGCTGTGGCAACCAGTTACAACCATTTTTACCCGGAAAGCCCGCGCGCCAGACATCTGTACAACCTCGCGCTGCAGTCCCTGAAGGTGCTCCGGAGCGAACGCACGATTGATCTGGACAAGATTGCCCGGGAAATCTCGCTGCTGGATATTGAGTTGCCCGATTTCCACGGCGAAAAGATAAAACTTTCCGACGCGGCCAAAGGGAAAGCCGTCATTCTGAACTTCACGGTCTATCAGTCGGAATGGTCGGCGGGACTGAACACGGCGCTTGGCCGGATTTACGACAGCCATCATGCGCAGGGCATGGACATCTATCAGATTTCACTGGACAGCGACCTGCATTTGTGGAAAAACATCGTTTCCGGTTTGCCCTGGACATGCGTGCGCGACCCGCAGTCGGTTTATTCCCAGGCGGCCGCACTGTATAACGTAAGGCAGTTGCCGGCGATTTTCATCCTGAACCGGGAGGGAAATCTGGTCAAGCGCGTGGAGGACGTTAACACGCTTGAAAAGGAAATACAGGCGCTGCTCTGAAAAAATTATGTTGTAAAGCATTTCCCGAAATTTTACGGATCACAAAATAAGGATTATCTTTGCCGTGACTAATATGATTAAATTAACAGATATGGATTCCGGTCAGCATTGGTGACCGGGATTCTTTTTTTATTTTTTTAGAATCAAAACAAGGAGAAAGACAAACATGGCTGTTACGTACATGACAGAAGAAGGCTATAACAAAATACTGGCCGAAATTAATTATCTGGAAAGCGTGAAACGTCCCGAGATTTCCGCCCAGATTGCAGAAGCGAGAGACAAGGGCGACTTGTCCGAAAACGCGGAATATGACGCGGCGAAAGACGCACAGGGTCTTCTCGAAGGGAAAATCGCACAGTTGAAAAGCCTCATCTCAAACGCGCGACTGATTGATGAAGCACGGATTCGGACAGACGCTGTTCAGATTATGAACAAAGTCAAAATCAGAAACATCCAGAATAATGCCATCATGACGTATTCGATCGTTTCCCATTCGGAAGCCAACCTGAAGGAAAACAAGATTTCCGTGGACACGCCGATTGCCAAAGGCCTGATCGGAAAGAAAACGGGCGACATTGCCGAAATCAGGGTGCCGTCGGGAATCGTCAAGTTCGAGATTCTGGAAATAACCATCTAACGAGTGGTTAGTGATGAGTGATGAGTGATTAGTGATTAGTAATCAATAAATACATAAAACCTATGGCTACTCTTTTCAGCCGGATTGCAGCCGGCGAAATCCCCAGTCACCGGATTGCCGGGAATGATGAGTTTTTTGCTTTCCTGGACATCCACCCAATCGCCGAAGGACATACGCTGGTCATTCCGCGAAAGGAAGTGGACTACCTGTTCGACCTGGACGACGATGTACTTGGCCGCATGATGGCGTTTGCCAAAACCGTCGCACGCGCCCTGGAGCAGGCTATTCCCTGCAAACGTATCGGACTGACCGTCATCGGACTGGAAGTACCCCACGCCCATATCCATCTGGTGCCCATCCGGAAAGAATCCGACCTCTTTTTCGGTAATCCGAAACTGAACGTGACGCCGGAAGAACTGGCCCAAACCGCAGCAAAAATCAGGAAGTCAGTGATTAGTGGTTAATGGTTAGTGGTTAGTGACCAGTTGAAAATTCAACTGTCTGCATGTACACCGCAGTTCCCGCCGCCCGGGGTTGCCGTAGAGACAGGGGCGGTGGGGCTGTAATCTTTAACCGGATCGTAACAGCGCCGTTCCTGTTCTGTAACCGTTCCGTTATACTTTTGCACGGGAAACAGAGAATATGAAACATACGGAAAAAGAGTTGCAAGCGCTCAAGGAAGAAGTGAACCACATGTGGAAACTGGTTCTTTCCCAGCTGGAAAAGGCAAAGCAGGCTTTTCTGAACGGGGAAGTCGAACTGGCGCGCGAGACGGTGAGCCG
>JAISEZ010000270.1 GCA_031263835.1 Tannerella sp. | reverse complement strand
AGGCGTAACCTGTGAATAACCCCCGGATTTATCCCGGTGGACGGAAAAACGCATCTTCTTCTCTTAACTCCGGAGGAGTTACCCGCCTGCCGGAATGCTCCGTGAGGGTAACACCTGACGGCGTTCGGAGAGAGGCGCACCGTCGCCACCGGGATAAATCCCGGCGTTATTCACAGGATACGCCTACGGCGTGATGCGACATTTTGAAGTGCACCCGAACGGATGTAAAGATTCAAAAGAAAATCCGTACATTTGTCACCGTAATAAAACCCGTCAGCATGGAATCAAAAACAACTTCTTCTTCGACCCGCGTTCGCCGGATTATGAAAGATATAGACCGTCTGAATGATATGGACAGGCAGGATGTCCTGTCCCGTATTGTACTTATGCTCAAAAAAACGAATGTGAAAAACCGCAGCCATCTTACCGATTTGAAAGGACTGGGTAAAGAGTTGTGGACAAACCGGGATATTGATGCCTATATTGCCAACGAACGCGACGCATGGGACTGACAGCACAATTTGCCGGTAAAACAATATTTCTGGATACGGCTCCATTAATATATTATATCGAAGAAAATCCGCGCTATATAAAGCCGTTGAGCGAATTGTTCATTGCGGGAAACAGACAGGAATGCCGTTTTATCAGTTCGGTAATCACCTTAATTGAGACGTTAGTCCTTCCCATGCGTGAAGGCAGGTATGATATTGTTGAAAAATACGAAACAATTCTGACTCAATCTATGGAAATGATTGATATTAATCCGCATATAGCCAAAATGACAGCCCGTTTAAGGGCCGCTTATTCCCTGAAAATTCCCGATGCCATTCAACTGGCAACAGGCATTTACCATTCTGCCGACTGTTTCCTGACAAATGACAAGCGACTGAAAGCGATTAAAGAAATCACGATTGTTTTCCTGGATGATTTGTAAGAGGAAAGACCGCCTTTCTCTTCATGGCAAGGCCGTCTTCCCGTACACTTTGCATTCCGTTACCGAAATTACCGGAGGAAAATGCCGGGTCATAACATTCAAAAGAAGAATATACTGTATTTTTCTTCCCGACAACGTCGGAAAATAAAATACACGGTGCATATTTCCCGCGAACGGCGTCCGCAAAAAAAATACACAGTGCATATTTCCTGCGAACATCGTCCGCGAAAAAAAGCCACTGCGCATATTACCCGCGAACCGCGTCCGCGAAAAAACTGCACTGTGTATATTTTCTGCGAACGGCGTTCGCGAAAAAAATGCACAGTGTATATTTCCTGCGAACATCGTTCGCGAAAAAAATGCACAGAAGCAGTGGTTAGTGATTAGTGGTTAGTGATTAGTGATTAGTGTCAGGCATCGGGGCCGATTTATTCACTAACCATTAACCATTAACCATTAACCACTAACCGTTAATCACTAATCACGTATCGCAGCTGGTCCAGCAGGATTGGGATTTCTGCGGGGTCGATACCGGCATGGAGAAGGTCGGGAACATCCTGTTTGAAGAGCGCGAGGAATTTGTCGAATCCGCCGTCTTCGGCCATCGCGGCACAGCGGTAGAATGTCAGCGCCGTCCGGACGCGCTGCAACACCCATTCCGTATGTCCGGCGTTGAGGAAATCCTGCATCTGGGGCTGACGCTCCAGCAACTTGCCGTAATAATGACACGCCTGCTCGTATTTCCCGCTCAGAAACGAACTCCAGGCAATGGCACGCCATATCTTCGGATTTTCCGGACTCAGGTAATCGGCCTTGAAATAATATTTCAGGGCGTCGGCCTGTTTTTTCATCTCCAGACAGCAGTGTCCCATGCAAATCAGCACCGGCACCGTGTCCGGACTTGCCTGCTCGTAGCGGCGGTAAAAGGCAAGCGCATCCTCGGGCTGCCTGAGCTGCCGGTAGCAGTCGGCCAGCCGGCGCAGCAGCCATTTACTGTCCGGATTGAGCAGCTCCGAACGCAGGTACGCCGCCAGCGCGCCCTGCCAGTCGCCGGTCATCTGCCTGCAGTAACCGGCCTTCTGATACAGCATCTCATCCTGCCCGTCCCGCTCAGTCAGGCGGTCATACAGCGTCTGCGCATCTTCGTAATACCCCTTCCGGAGATACAGTCCGGCAATGCTCAGCAGCGTCTCGGCGCCGGACAGATACGGTTCCAGCGCCGGAAGGAGGTGGAAGTCAAGCGCCCGGTTGAAGATGTCGTCAAACTCCGCGCGACGCGGAAACAGCTTGTAAAAGCGGTACAGGTCCTGAATATACTGGGACGTGATACATTCCACCCTGTTCTGCCGGCTTTTCAGTTCCTGCAGCTGCTGTTCGTTCATGGCGCCGAGCTGGCTGTCCATCTGCTGTATCATCTGCTGCCGGTGTGTTGCGGGAAGCCTCTCCAGACTGAGGAACAGCGAATATTTGTCCGAATTGCACACAAAAGAAGCCTGCATCAGGGTTTTCAGCCCGATGCCGGGGGAATTTTCCCGGGCTCCGAGGCAGGAATGACGGGGAGTGAAGGGGAGAAACCAGTTGCTTATCTCGCTGAAAAAGCTGAAGTTCTTCAGATGAATAAACGTGAAGTGCATGACGTCGAGTCCCTCCTCCTGCAGGCCGGCATATTCCTCCAGCTTTTTCGTCACGCTGTCGCCCGTCGCGGAGTCTTTCCATTCCGGGTTCATTTCGTCGCCCGGAAAGTCGGCCAGTATCCCGAAATGCTCGCCCTGCGAAGTGTATTTCAGCTTCATCATTTCCGGAAGAATTTCCTCCTGAATTTTGTGCGTCACCTTCTCCGTCTCGCGCGAGAGGATGAAGCGCAGGACAATCGTCTGCATGATTCGCACGAAGTCCGGCGCCTCGGCCAGGCTGTCCAGCCGGTGACGGATACCGGGGTAGTACGCCGTCCGCTGCCGGTACCTGTAAAGCGTCAGGCAGACGGCTATCAGGGCGCGGATACGGACTTCCAGGTCTTCCGCGGCGGCCGCGTCGCACAGCAGGTACAGCTTTTCCCGGTCGAACGACCTCTGCAGTCCCAGCAGCAGGGCCGACACCAGCTGGCACTTCGCCGGCGCCGGAAAGCGCCCGTCCGCCAGCGCCGCGCGGAGGAGCGCCGCGACGTCGTCGGACAGGAACAGCGTTTTCCACACGTTTTCGAACAGCTGCTCGGTCGAGGTCTCGAAATGCGCCGTGTCGGCCTTTTCATACAGCGCGGGCAACTGCCCGACAAGGTCGGCCATCCCGACCGGATGGTAAATCGAAAACATCCACGCACGGGCATGGTCTCCGCCGGCATCGGACAGCAGCGCCTGATGCCGGATGCGGTCGGCCAGTTCGTAGGCGCCCGTCCGGATACCCGCATAGATTTGTTCCCGCGCCGGGTCGCGGCTGCCTTCCGCATAGTAATGCAGAAGATACCGGTAGGTGTCCTGCAGCTCGTTCAGCCGGTTCTGCTCCGAAACCTCCTGCACGCCGGAAATCAGATTTTGAATCCGGTCAAAAGCCGTCTTCAGTTCGCCGCCGTCCAGCGCA
Organism: Tannerella sp.; assembly: GCA_031263835.1. Taxonomy (GTDB): domain Bacteria; phylum Bacteroidota; class Bacteroidia; order Bacteroidales; family Tannerellaceae; genus Tannerella. Next base: position 4,530 of record JAISEZ010000270.1, on the reverse strand, counting down.
TCCGTGATGCCGGCATAAGCCGCATGTATCTCTTTCGTTCTCATTTCTCTGAATTTATATCAATTGCCAGGCCAAAAGTAAAACTATTTATGCGATATTTGCTATCTTTGCACTCCAAAAAAAATAAAATTTCGCAGATGAATCACATTCGCAATTTCTGTATTATCGCTCATATTGACCACGGGAAAAGTACGCTGGCCGACCGTTTGCTCGAATATACCAAGACAGTGGAGGGAAAAGACCTGCAGGCACAGGTGCTGGACGACATGGAACTGGAACGGGAACGCGGCATCACCATCAAAAGTCATGCCATCCAGATGAACTATACCTGCCGGGGCGAAGACTACATCCTGAACCTGATTGACACGCCGGGCCATGTCGATTTTTCATACGAAGTGTCGCGTTCGATAGCCGCCTGCGAAGGCGCGCTGCTGATTGTCGATGCGGCGCAGGGCATTCAGGCGCAGACGATTTCCAACCTCTACATGGCCATCGAACATGACCTGGAAATCATTCCGGTGATTAACAAAATCGACCTTCCCGCCGCCATGCCCGACGAGGTGGAAGACCAGGTCATCGAGCTGCTGGGATGCAAACGCGAAACGATTCTCCGCGCCAGCGGCAAGACGGGCGAGGGCGTATACGGCGTGCTGGATGCGATTGTGGAACGGGTGCCGTCGCCCGGGGGAGACCCCGGCGCGCCGCTGCAGTGCCTGATTTTTGATTCGGTATTCAACTCCTTCCGCGGCATCATCGCCTATTTCAAGGTGGTCAACGGCGTCATCCGCAAAAACGACCGGGTGAAATTTATTGCCACCGAAAAAGAATATGACGCCGACGAGGTGGGCATCCTGAAGCTGACCATGAGTCCGCGCAGCGAAGTGCGGACGGGCGACGTGGGATACATCATCTCCGGTATCAAGACCTCGCGCGAGGTGCGCGTGGGCGACACCATTACGCACGTTGCACGGCCGGCGCGCCAGGGGATTGCCGGTTTCGAGGAAGTGAAGCCGATGGTCTTCGCCGGCGTCTATCCGATTGAAACGGAAGACTTCGAAAACCTGCGGGCATCGCTCGAAAAACTGCAGCTGAACGATGCCTCGCTCACCTTCCAGCCGGAGAGTTCGGTCGCCCTGGGTTTCGGTTTCCGGTGCGGTTTTCTGGGGCTGCTGCACATGGAAATCGTTCAGGAACGCCTCGACCGCGAGTTCAACATGGACGTCATCACGACCGTGCCCAACGTCTCCTACCGGGTGCACGACAAAAAGGGGAACTGCACGGAAGTGCACAACCCGGGCGGCCTGCCCGACCCGACGATGATAGACCGGATTGAGGAACCCTACATCCGTGCGTCCGTCATCACGCGGACGGCCTACATCGGGCCAATCATGACGCTGTGTCTGGGCAAGCGGGGAATTTTGATAAAACAGGAATACATCTCCGGCGACCGGATTGAAGTCTTTTTCGACATGCCGCTGGGCGAAATCGTGATTGACTTTTACGACAAGCTGAAAAGCATTTCGAAGGGCTATGCGTCGTTTGACTATCACCTGCACGACTTCCGCGAGTCGCGTCTGGTGAAGCTGGACATCCTGCTGAACGGCGAACCGGTGGATGCGCTTTCGACGCTGACGCACATCGACAACAGCATGGCCTTCGGACGCCGGATGTGTGAGAAACTGAAGGAACTCATTCCCCGCCAGCAGTTCGACATAGCGATTCAGGCGGCCATCGGCTCCAAAATCATTGCCCGCGAAACGGTGAAAGCCGTTCGCAAGGATGTGACGGCCAAATGTTATGGCGGCGACGTCTCACGCAAGCGCAAACTGCTCGAAAAACAGAAGGAAGGCAAAAAGCGAATGAAGCAAATCGGAACGGTCGAAGTGCCTCAGAAAGCTTTCCTGGCCGTACTGAAACTGGATTGACCTGTCATTATTCCCGGCAGGCCTGTCCTTTGCGCGGGATAATCACGTGTATTGTCCCAGCAGTCATCCCCGCCGGATGCCCCTGAATCTTTGAATAATTGAATAATTGAATCTTTGAATTTTAAAAAAAAACGGACAGTCCGTTGAAAGACTGCCCGTAGGTCACTGTTGCAGGTCATGCAGGATTTAATAGCGATTTCTGCTGTTATATCCGCCACCGCCGCCGCCACGGTTGTATCCGCCGCCACCGCCGCGATTGTATCCGCCGCCGCCGCTGCTTCTTCTGTCCGTTTTGGGACGGGCAACATTCACGCTGATGGTTTTCCCGTCGAATTCAGTTTCATTCAATTCGTCGATAGCCTTCTGACCTTCCGCATCGTTCGTCATCTCGACAAAGCCGAATCCGCGCGAGCGGCCCGTTTCCCTGTCCGTGATAACGTTAGCGGAGGTTACTTCTCCGTAATTCGAAAATAAATCCTGTAAGCCTTCAGCATCTGTGTTGTAGCTTAAATTTGAAATGTAAATGTTCATCTTTTCTTCTGTTTTAAATGTAAATAATTATTTTGTTTTACTTGACAAGAACGATTTTCACGGCATTCATGCCTCTGTCACCCCGTTCCAGCTCAAATGTAACCCTGTTTCCTTCGTCAATAGCTGCCGGGGCATTACTGACATGAAAGAAATATTTTTCCGTACCGGCAAGATTTTTGATAAAACCGTATCCCTTGTCCCTGTTAAAGTATTCAACACGGCCTTCCAGCACGGGTTCTTCCATCTCTTCCTTTTTGGGAGTGGAAACGATGATATTTTCCAGTTCCACTTCCGTTTTTTTGTCGGGGTCGGGCGGCGTGTCGGTGATTACTCCGTTTTCGTCCACGTATGCAATCATATCTTCAAACGACCTGCTGCCACCGGCTTTGCGCTCTTCCTTTCGCTGCTGCTTTTCCTTCCGCTTCTGCTCTTTCCTCTTTTCCAGCTCTTTTTTATTAAATGAAGTTGCCATCAATATTGCTTTATAGTTGTTTGTTTTTAAGCAGTCAATACGGTATTCAGTTTTTGCCCCGTCAGTTTCTGAATGTCCTTTACCATCGTGCGTTCATCCGCGGAACAGAAGGTGAGCGCCGTTCCGCTGTTTCCTGCACGGCCCGTGCGGCCTATGCGGTGGACGTATGTTTCGGCCATGTCCGGCAGGTCATAGTTGATGACCAGTTCCAGATTGGCGATGTCGAGACCTCTTGCGGCAATGTCCGTTGCAATAATCACGCGCGTTTTTCCCGATTTGAAGTTGGTGAGTGCGCGCTGCCTTGCCCCCTGTGTCTTGTTGCCGTGAATGGCCTCGCAGCCGATTCCCCTTTTGTTCAGCACCCGTGCGATTTTATCCGCGCCATGCTTCGTGCGGGAAAAAACAAGCACCGATTTTCCCTGCTCCTTTTGCAGCAGGCTGATGAGCAGTTCGCTTTTCTGCGGCTTTTCCACAAAATAGACCTGCTGTTCTATCGTATCCACTACCGAGGCGACCGGCGCCACTTCCATCCTTACGGGATTGTGCAGTATCGTTTTCGACAGGCCGGCAATCGCCGAGGGCATGGTCGCGGAAAAGAACAGCGTTTGCCTGCGCTTCGGCAGCATCGGCAGCAGGCGTTTGATGTCGTGGATGAAACCCATGTCAAGCATCCGGTCAGCTTCGTCAAGAATAAAGTGGCGGATATGGTCGAGCGAGATGTATTTCCGGGCAATCAGGTCAAGGAGGCGTCCGGGAGTGGCTATCAGCACGTCGGTTCCCCGCTCCAAATCGCCAATCTGCGGTTTTTCGTTTACTCCGCCGAAAATCACCGTATGGCGCAGGTCGGCATACCGGCCGTAATCCCTGAAACATTCGTCAATCTGTATGGCAAGTTCCCGTGTCGGGGTCAGCACCAGCGCTTTGATTTCCCGTCTCTGTCCTTTCGGCTGAGGCTGATTGAGTTTCTGGATGACGGGGATGGCAAAGGCAGCGGTTTTTCCGGTCCCCGTCTGGGCGATTCCCAGCAAATCCCGGCCGCTGAGGGCGACCGGTATGGCCTGCTCCTGAATGGGAGTCGGCGTTTCGTACTTTTTGTTTACCAGAGCTTTCAATATCGGCTCTGAAATATTTAATTCCTTAAATGTCATGAATTTGGTTGGTTATTACTTTTTCGGGCGACCTCAAATCTGTTTTTCAGTTTGGTAATCACGTCTTTCACATTACTGATTATACCGGCCGGATAATCGCCGGGTTCCCGCCTGTACAGCAGCCCCCGTCCGGCACATGATACAGCGCCGGCGCGGCCTTCACGGGCAACTGCAGCAACTGTCCCTGAAAGCGAAACTCCTGCACCCGTACCGCCTTGAACGACCGGCAGGCAAATTTCTCTATTTCCGATAAAAATCAATCTCATAATTTTCAAAAGTGCGTCACGATAGTGTTATTGTACACGCCCGCGACCCCCTGATACAAACAAAAAAAGTTGATTTTGAGGTCGATTTTGACGATGGAAAGACCCGCCAAACGGAGGCGGAGCGAAGCATTGCAAGAAAGATTCAATATAAACTCTGTTGTTTAGGCCGCAAAGATACGAAAATAAAT
>JAISEZ010000259.1 GCA_031263835.1 Tannerella sp. | reverse complement strand
ATCCCACGCATGGGATTTAATATTTCAGGGCGTAAATGTTAAATCCCACATGTGGGATTTAACATTTACGCCCTGAAATATTAAATCCCATGCGTGGGATTTAACATTTCACCCCGTCGCGGAAAATTCCTCGTGTGGAATTTCTTCCCGCACCCTGAGATGTTAAATCCCACGTGTGGGATTTAACATTTCCACCCAGTAATGTTAAATCCCACGCATGGGATTTAACATTTCACCCTGTGGCGGAAAATTCCCCGTGCGGAATTTCTTCCCGCACCCTGTGGCGGAAAATTCCACGCATTACATTTAACATTTGTATTGCATCTTCCGAAATTCGACGCTTCGAATTTCTTCCCGTTACTCTCTGTTTTTACCTTTCCGGTCGCGCAGCTGGGCATAATACAGGCTGCGGGGCGTCACACTCCGCGCAGGATGTTCAATCCAGCCGTCTCCGACAGGCGGTTCGCCGGTGTCGCTGAAGTTACTTCGCGACACGTTATTAATGGATTTTATCGTCTGTTCGCGGGCCAGCGCGGCGTGCTGCTCCGTCACGGGGCCTCCGCTCCCGATGACGAAATTCTGGGCCGTCGGCGGCTGCATGATCATGATGACCGGTGCACTGCAGTTCCAGAAGACCATCTGGGCGCCCGACCAGCCGTGCCCCGAGCCGAACCAGCCGCGGTTGACCGACAGCAGCGATCCTTCCGGCCCCCTGATGGTGATATTGTCGTACAGGCAGCCGGTCGCCCAGCGCTGGTGAGGCTCGCTCGATGCAAACGTCATGTCCCCCGACCCGGCTACGAAAGCGTTGGGACCGGCCACCGTTGCGCCGAGCACAAACTCATGGCGGTGATAACCGGCGTAACAGCGCTCAAACAGCACCATCTGTCCCGATATGCTGTACGCATACCGCCGTCCGCCGGTAATCTCCGACACCGGATGAACAGCCGACAAATCCTGCCCGGTAACAAACTTGGACGACGGATCCGTCCGGACGCAACAGTCAAGGGACTCCACATTCACTTTCCGGATCCAGACATTCTCCGCCGCACGGATGGAAACGAAGACGTCGGCATGGTTCTCGTCGCCGCTGTACAGCCCGATATGACGGTTATGCAGCTTTACGCTTTCATCATACGTTGACAGGCCGTAAAGATACTCCACGCCGCACTGTTCAATCCGCTCCGGAAACTCATACCTGAAGATGACGCCGCCGCCGTATTCCTTTTGCAGCGCATTGGTCAGGGGAATATCCAGCGTGACGGCATCTCCCGCGACGGAGACTACCCGGCGCTCGAAGTTCAGGTCTTTCGATCCGGGCCGCCACTGATTCGTACCGTTCATATCGGCGTTTCCTCCCGACTGCCGGAAGCGGCGGAAGGCGTCGCGGGTAGATTCGCCGGGCAGTGGCCGGGGAGGTATCGAATCCATGCCCAGCGTGCCGATCCATCCGTCCGTACTGGGACGGTGCACGATGACCCTGTCGCCCGGCCTGAAACAGGCGGAAGCATTGCTTACATGCACCACCCGCGTGCCGGAAGGGACATAATCGTCCGTAATCGCCCGTTCCGAACCGGCTACCGGACGGAAACGCGCCGCAATGCCGATTTCGATCACCGGATACCGGTGCGGCGAAGTAGCCAGCAGCGCCGTGCCGCTGAACTTGTCGTTGCCTTCGCCGCGCAGCACGATGCCGCTGCCGGCGATCCGGAGGGAGGAAGCGATGCGGTAAAGCCCCTTCTTTAATAATATGGCGCCGCGGAAACCGTCTGCGCCGGGTGAGAGGCCGGATACGGAATCGATCACGGCCTGTATGCGCGGCGCGTCGTCGCCATTGCCATTGCCATCGCCGGAGGCTGCGAGGGTCGCCACCACCTCCACATCGGGAAGATCAACGCCTCCGCCCATATATCCGCACCAGGAGAAATCGGGAATGATATCGCCCCTGTCCGTATAGGGACGGTAGGCCAGTCTCCCGTCCTCGCCGGGGTATACGAGCCGGCTGTAAACGTCGCCCTCCTGTGCACGAAACGGACAGGCGCATACAATAAATAAAAGTCCAAGGTGTAGCCGGTGTAACAACATAATTAATCAGTTTAGCGATTCCAAAATTATTCCGGCGCGACCGGACGCTCTATAAATTTTGTCTCAAATACATGAAATTTTTTCCCAGGTACGAAAAACTTACTATTTTTGCACCAACAGAAAACAGCAATACCGATGAAAACATTCGCATTTAATCTCTGGATATTATTTACCGTCTGCTCCTGCCCCGTTTTTCCGCAAAGCGCAGGCGTCCAGTTCGAGCATCTGTCCGTGGAAGACGGACTGTCGCAGCTTTCCGTCATGGCGATCTTCCAGGACGAACGGGGATTTATGTGGTTCGGCACGCGGAACGGCCTGAACAAATACGACGGATACAGCTTTGAAATCTTCCGGGAGTTCGACACCGACCGGCAGATCAGCAACGGACAGGTAGAGTGCATCGCCGAAGACGGGCAAAACCGCCTCTGGGTCGGCACGCGGAAGGGACTGAACCGCTATGACGGCAGCACGGGACGCTTCATCCGGTATTACCATGCCGCCGATAACGATTCCACCCTCTCCCACGACAATATCATCAGCCTCTTTCGCGATCATGCCGGCAACCTCTGGGTCGGCTCCATGCACGGACTGAACCGCTACCTCCCGGAAACAGACCGCTTTCAGCGCTATTCATTCAACGGCCTCCTCTCCGACGCCGCCATCTATGCCCTGGCGGAAGACGCCGCCGGCAACCTGTGGATCGGCACCGAACGCGGCCTGTTCATTTACAATCCCCGGTCGGAAGAACTCCTGCCCCCGCAAAAAACCGTACAGGAACGGATCTCCAGCCTGCTGTCCGACTCCAGGGGACGGATGTGGATCGGATTCCACCAGCATGGCATCTCCCTGTTCGAAAACCGGCGCTTTATCCCCTTCGGAAGAACCGACGGGTTGAACCACATAAACATCCGCAGCATTGAAGAAGACCGGGACGGGAACATCATTGCCGGCACGTTCGGCGGACTGAGCCGCTTTGAGGAACAGAGCCGGCAGTTTATCACTATCGAGGGCGACCGCGCCGGCGCCGTGCCGATGAACAGCTTCTCCGTCTATGCTGTCTACTGCGACCGTGCGGGAACCGTCTGGGTAGGCACCTATTCCGGAGGAGTAAGCTATTACAGCCCGAACCAGTGCTTCCGCTTTCACGATCCGGGCAATGCCGGGCAGACGCTCTTCGGCATCGTCGGCCCGATCGTGGAACACGCCTCCGGCATCTGGATCGGCACCGAAGGCGGCGGACTGCTCTACTTCGACCGGACGGACAAATCCTGTCACTATTACCTGCTTCCCGGCGCTGCACGCAGCTCTTTCAGCCGGAATATCGTCAAATCGCTTTTCCTCGAAAACGACAGGCTCTGGATCGGCACAGCCAACAGCAACGTCTACCTGTTCGACATACCCGAACGCAAATTTATACGCACCCTCTCGCCGCCGTGGGGAACCGTCCATTCCACCGTATTCAAAGACCGGAGCGACCGCCTGTGGATCGGGTCAATGGGCAGCAGTTCCGTGGGATACATGACCGCCCGCGAACAGTTCGTCCACCCGGTTCCCCTGCAAAACGGACAGCTGTTCAAGCCGGCTAACGTACGCTGTATCCTCGAAGATACTACCGGAATCTTCTACATCGCCACCTTCAACAGCGGCGCTTACCGCTACGATTCACACACCGGAACAGCCACCCGGCTGCTGCACAAAGACCGCGACGACAACAGTCCCGCCTACAGCCGCGTCACGTCACTGTGCAAGACGCGCAACGGAACCGTCTGGGCCAGCCTGTTCGAAGGAGGTATAAGCCGTCTGAACCGCACGACCGGCTGTTTCGAAAACTTCGGACGGGAACAGGGACTGGCCAGCGAAACGGTCTATTCCCTCCTCGAAGACCGCGACGGAAAACTATGGCTGAGCACCAACGCCGGCATCTCCGGATTTGATCCCGTCACGGAAACATTCTCCAACTTCGATAAAAACAACGGCATCTTCATTGCCGAATTTACGCCCGGCTCCGGCGCCGTCACCGCAGACAATGAAGTGTTTTTCGGCGGAAACAACGGCTTCGTCTCCTTCCATCCCCACCTGATCAAGGAAAACGACTACATTCCGCCGGTACTGATCACCAAAGTATCCATCAACAACCGGGAAACGGAAAACACAACGCACGACAAACCGCTCCGCCTTACGCACAAACAGTCGAACATGACCGTCGAATTTAGCGCCCTTAATTTCATTTATCCCTGCCAGAACCAGTATGCATACAAGCTCGAAGGATTCGACCGCGAATGGAATTACGTCGGCAAAAGGCGCGTGGCCTATTATACGAACATCCCTCCCGGCGCCTACACCTTCCTGGTCAAAGGTTCCAACAACGACAATGTATGGAACGAGCAGCCCGCGGCCATACACGTCTACATCAGCCGGCCGCCGTGGAACACGGGATGGGCGTGGACGCTGTACATCGCCGCGTTCACCGCCGGACTGCTGCTCGTTGTCCGCTATACGAGAATCAAAAACCGGCTGGAAACCAATATCCGCATCGAACAGATGGAAAAGGAAAAGATGGAAGAACTGCACCGGACGAAGATCAACCTGTTCACCAATTTCTCGCACGAACTGCGCACGCCGCTCACCCTGATCCTTAATCCGCTGGAAGAAATACTGCAAAACAACCGCCTCACGCCTCCGCTGCACGACACGCTGAAACTGATCTACAAAAACGCCGGACGGCTGCTCTATACGGTGAATCAGCTGATGGACTTCCGCAAGAAGGAATCGGGACGCCTGCAACTCCGCGCCGCGGAAGGAAACATTGTGGAGTTTACAAACGAAATCTCTATGGCGTTCAACGAACTGGCGCGTAACCGGAATATCGACCTGCGCCTGGAATGTGACATGGAAGAACAGCACATGTGGTACGACCACAACCTGCTCGAAAAGGTGCTGTTCAACCTCCTGTCGAACGCCTTCAAAAACACGCCCGGCGGAGGACGCATCACCGTATCCCTCTCGCTGTGGGATCTGCCCGGCCTGAAACAGGCGTTCGATAGCCTGTTCGCATCCTCCTCCGGCATACGCGAATTTATCATGATAACGGTAAGCGATACCGGACAGGGCATCCCGGAACCGGAACTCGAAAAGATCTTCGACCCGTTCTACCAGGTTCCCAATGCAAAAATACAGGCGTCGCAACCGTTCGGCACCGGCATCGGACTGAACCTCTGCAAAGGCGTCGTCGAACTGCATCACGGCGTGATCTGGGCCGGGAACGCGACCGGCAGGCAGGGAGCCGTGCTGCGCGTCGTGCTGCCCCTGGGAAAAACGCACCTGAAGGAAAACGACCTGGACCCCTCATTCCGGAACGGCGAAGATCCGAGCCACTACACAATCCCCGAAAGCCCGTATCACGACGGACAGCCGGAACAGCCTGCGGCAAAATCACCCTATTCGGTGCTGATCGTGGAAGATAACACGGACGTCCGCCGTTACATCCGGTCGCACCTGCAAAAATTATACGCAATCTATGAAGCGGAAAACGGGCAGGAAGCGTTTGACCTGGCCGTAGAACACCTGCCGGACCTGATCGTAAGCGATATTATGATGCCGGTAATGGATGGCATCCTCCTCTGCCGGACATTGAAGAACGATCTCCGGACGGGACACATCCCGGTCATCCTGCTGACCGCCCGCGTCACGGTCATGCAGGTGCAGGAAGGATTTGAAACCGGCGCCGACGACTATATCACCAAACCGTTCCATACCGGCCTCCTGGTAACGCGCATCCGCAACCTGATCGCCATGCGCGAACGGCTGAAGGAACTCTTCGGAAAGAAAATGTCCCCCGCCTTCCCCGGTTTACCGACCTCGCAAGTCGACGGCCGCTTCATGGACATCGTCTACAACTTCATCAACGAACACCTGACCGATCCCGACCTGAACATGGATCTCCTCTACAAAGAAATAGGCATGAGCCGCTCCTCCTTCTACCGGAAAATAAAAATGCTTTCAGACCTGACCCCCATCGAACTGATCCGCAACACCCGCCTGCAGTTTTCCGTCAAATACCTGACGGAAACCGACCTGAACATCTCCGAAATAGCCTACGAAGTAGGATTCTCAAGTCCCTCCTACTTCACAAAATCCTTCAAAGACCACTTCCAAATCTCCCCCACCGAAATGAGAAACAAAAGGTAAAGACGCGATGCATCGCATCCCTACAAGAATCCGTCCCCATTTTATTTTTACATATCACCAGGGATATTGACCATGAATTTTGCGTACCTTTGCAACCGGTTAAATTCAAAAAACAGATTAGATATGAAAGTATGGGGTTTGAATACGGCCTGCTTCTGGCTCAAGAACGCGCGCACGACGGCGCTGCCGCAAAGCCTGCTGCCCGCGACGCTGGCGCTGTGCATGGCTTCGCAGCGGGAAGGGTTTGCCGTCTGGCTGGGACTGCTGGCCGTCTTCGGCGTGG
>JAISEZ010000111.1 GCA_031263835.1 Tannerella sp. | reverse complement strand
CTGACGCGGTAGGTGACAAACACCGTCTGACACTCGCCGCTGCCGGGATTCTCCAGCCAGATGGCAAACTGGGGCGGCTCGGCGTAAACGGAGAGGTACACCGCCTCCCGGTTGATATGGATATTGACCTCCACCTGCACGCGGTTGGCCGTGCGCCTGACCGCCTGCCATGCAAGGCCTCCGGCGGTCAGCGCCACGGCAGCCGACAGTGTGATAAACAGTTTGCGGCAGGAAGACAGCGACCGTTTCACAGTGCGTATCCTTCCCTGTATGACCGGCTGTCCAGCGCTGCCGCTTCCGCGTTGCCGGCGGTGATGGCGCCGGTCAGGGGGTCAATCCCGACCAGCTTCTTTCCCGAACGGTACGACAGGTTGGCCAGGTTAATCATGGCGGCGCTCAGGACGCCCTGCTCAATCGGCGCATTGGGCGTTTTCCGCGAACGGATGCAGTCGATGAAATTGCGGTGGTGCGCCTCGTCGGGAAAGTAGCCCGTCGCCTGCGCCAGCAGTTCCCAGTCCTTGCCGAACACCTGCCATCCGCCGCCGTGCCGCCCCAGAAACATCAACCCTTCCGTGCCGTAGATTTCAATCCGCGTGGCATTGTTGCGCCATTCCGGGAAGCGGTCGCTGAAGCGCACTTCCTGCGGCGTCTTATACATATAATTACCGTACTGCGAGGATTCGAGGCTCAGCGGGTAGGCGCCCATGTCGAAGACGACCGTCTGGTTGTCGGGGATGTCGCGCCGGTCGTCGAACAGCACCCGTCCGCCGGCGCAGAACACGCTGCCCGGCAACGGCGGGTCGCCCAGCGCCATCCGCGCCAGGTCAATGACGTGCGACGCGTCGCCCGACATGGCGTTGCCGCCCGAATAGGCCCACCAGTCCGACCAGGCCTTGTGGCGGGACACGTTGTAGGGTACCGCTTCGGCAGGCCCCAGCCACCGGTCCCAGTCCAGTCCGTCCGGCACGGGGCTGTCCGGTTTCAAAATCCATTCGCGCGTCCCCGGCAACATGCAGTACGCCTTCACGGTGACGATTTTACCCAGTTTCCCGGAGGCAATGTACTCCCTTGCCGAAAAGGCATATCCGGCGCTGCGGTTTTGCGTGCCGCACTGGACAATCCGCCCGTGCCGCGCGGCTGCTTCCGTCATTTTCCGTCCTTCTTCGCTCGAAAGACAGACGTTCTTTTCAACATATACGTCCTTGCCGGCCTGACAGGCCAGGACGGTTGCCGGCGCGTGCCAGTGTTCGGGCGTGGCGACCACGACGGCGTCCACCTCCCGGTCGTCGAAGACGCGCCGCATGTCCGTTTCCCGTCCGGGTTCATAGCCCTGCAACTTCCCCAGCTCGCTGATGACGTTGCCGCCGCGTTCGCTGTCCACATCGCAGACGTATTTCACCTCCACTCCTTCGGTACACTGCTTCATGCCGAGGATAAGCTGCGTTCCCCGGCCGCCTGCGCCTACGAGGGCAAGGACTGTTTTATTGCCGGCGTTGCGGGTCGTTATCATACTTTTTCAGGAATAACATAACCTTCTCTGTAACTTCCGCGTGCCAGGACGTTCGCCTGCTCGCTGTTCGTGAACGTTTCCTTCTGCGGGTCGAACAGGAGTTGCCTGTTCCCGACGCGGTAGGCGATGTTGCCGAGGTGGACGAGCGTTGCGCTGCGGTGACATTCCTCCACTTCCCCGTTGGGCGTTTTGCGCGAGCGGAGACAGTCGATGAAATTAAGCTGGTGTTCCCTGTCGGGGAAAACGCCGCCGTCCTCCGCCACGATTTCGTTGTCGGGGCCTAACACCTGCCATCCGCCGCCATGCCTGCCAAGGTACATCAGTCCTTCGGTTCCGTAGATTTCGGTCCGGGTGGCATTGTTGCGCCAGTTCGGGAAACGGGTTTTGTCCATGCGGATGTCGCCGGGCGTTTTGGTCATGTAGTTCGTTGCGCAGGCGTTGTCGCAACTGAGCGTAAATTCGCCGAAGTCGTACACGATGGACTGAAATTCGGGCGTTTCGCGCGTTCCGCCGAAGATATGGTTGCCTCCCCAGCCGTAAACGGATGCGGGATGCGGCGGGTCGCCGATGACGAGACGGCAGAGGTCCATCACGTGCGAGGCGTCGTCGGCCAGTCCGCCGCCGCTGTAGGCCCAGTAGCTGAGCCATCCGCCGCGGCCGTTTTCATCGACAATCGACGGGCTGAACGGACGCATGGGCGCCGGCCCCAGCCATCTGTCCCAGTCGAGCCAGGCCGGTACGGGCGCTTCGGGCGCTTCGCTCCACATGCCGCCGCCGAGCATGTTGTAACATTTTACGGTCACAATCTTGCCCAGCTTACCGCTCCTGATATAGTCGCGGGCGGAAAAACCGTAAGGCGCGCTCCGGTTCTGGAAGCCGACCTGCACAATGCAGTTGTATTTCCGGGCGGCTTCGACCATCTTGCGGCCTTCCCAAATGTTGATGGTGGGATTCTTTTCCACATACACGTCCTTGCCGGCCTGACAGGCCAGGATGGTAGCCGGCGTATGCCAGTGTTCGGGCGTGGAAATCCAGACGGCGTCCACGTCCTTGTCGTCGAATATCTCCCGCATGTCTTCCGTCCGTCCCGGCCGGTATCCCAGCTCCTTTTCGACGCTGTCAACGGCTTTCGCCAGCTTGGTACGGTTCACGTCGCATACGGTTTTTATCGTTACATTCTCATTGATTTTACAGCAATTGATAATGCATCCCGTCCCGCGACCGCCGACGCCGACAATCGCAAGAACAATCCGGTCATTGGCTCCCACGCACGAAGCGTTGCCGAACAGGACGTTCGACCCCAGTCCGATGCTCGCGGAGGCCAACATGCCCTGCCTGATAAAGTTTCTTCTGTTCATAAGTTCATATTATTTTTATGTGGAGTAGTTAGTAGTTAGTAGTCAGTAGTTAGTAGAGGTTTCATACATAAAACCCTGTTGCCGTATGGCGACCCTGCCTGCTACCATTCTACTAACTACTGACTACTATCTACTAACTACTGTTTCATTTTATTTCCCGGTTTCTTTCAGGAGATATTCAACCGTGTTGAACATCAGGTTACGGAAACTCTCAATCTTCCAGTCGTCCCAGTGTCCGAGCGAAGTGTATATCACGTTCGTACCGTTAATCCACATCACGGGTTCGTCCGGTACGCCGGGGTTGCTGCCGAGCAGCAGTACCCGCGCCCCGGAGGTGCGAAGCGGACGGTTTTGGTAAAGCCAGTTCGGGCTGTTGAACGGGGTCACACCACGCAGCAGCGGATGATTTTCCATGCCCGGCACGATGGTGATGTCCGTACCCGTATTCAGATGTCCGTAGTGCCCCCGGTAGTTGCCGCCCAGTACCTGTTCGTCAAATTCAGGCCACTGCGCCAGCAGGCCGGAGGTGTTCTCCCGGGCCGCCTCGACGGCGCCGCCTTCACGGGGCACGTTGCCCTTGGCGTCGAAGGCGTGCGAAGCCGTGCGCAATCCCAGTATCGGACGGCCGCTTGCCACATAATCCCTGATGAGCTGCATCTTTTCGGGTTCGAGCGCCCGGCGGCGGATGAAGATTACGGCCAGGTCGGCGTCTCCCAGTATCTGGAGATTCTCCAGATTGTGACGTGTCGGCACGGCGGTCTTCCCGTCCGTGTCGATGGGCATCCCGTAAGCGGCGTATTCGGCCTTGACCTTCGCATCGGCGTCTTTGCGGGCCTCGCCCATGATGGGGATGCCGGTGGCAAAGTCGCAGTGGATATTCTTCAGCGTAAGCTCATGGGCAAATTCCGCCAGACGCTGGTTGGCGCGGTATTCGCTCTCGGCCGTCAGGAAGGCTACGCGCGGTCGCGTGTCGCCCCTGAACTTGAATTGTTTCCGGCCTGTAAAATCGGTGGACGCAATCGTGGGACATACGTAAGTTTCGATGTACTCTTCCATGAGGTCGAGGCCGGAGAAATGGTCGACAAAGGGCGCCCTTTCATGGTTGTACATCAGGTCGGTCATGTCGCGCATCAGCACGACGTTCATACCCATGCGCTTCATGGCGCGGAGGCCGAAGGAACGCCCGATGACGCACATGTTGGTGTGCACGCCCATCAGTATCACGTTCCTGACGCCTTTCTTCCTGAAATACGACCCGATTTCGGCGCCGGAATCGCTGATAAGGTCTTCGGGTTTGACGGTCAGCGCGTCGATTTGCTTCGTCCATGCGTGGTGAGGCGCAAGTCCCTTGTTCTCGCAGCCCTCGTCCGACTGGTCGACCGGCCACTGGGCGCCTTTTTCCGAAGGCAGCTCGGAGCCGTTGGCCAGGGCGGCGATTCGCCTGTCGCCGTACTTTTTCGCCGCTTTACGTCCGGGATAATCGGCGTAATAGTCCATGCAGTTGCTCGGCGCATGGACAATCTTCACGCCCTTGTCGCGTGCAACCGTAAGCACTTCGTTCATCACGGGCGCCATCTCCGCCACGCGCGCCGTCGCGTCGTCGCACCAGTGCCTGTCCCACATGTCGCAAATGATAATCGCCGTTTCCGCCGGTATCCAGTTCTCTATCCGGTTCGCAACAACCCGCGCACCCTCCTCCAAATCCGACGGAATCCTCTCCTGCACAGAGATGCGCAGAGGCGGGGTTGCAGTCACATTCTTTGCCGTGGCCATATTTGCCAGCATCGACAGCGCAATGGCTGTCATTCCTAATTTAATTACCTGGTTCATGATTCAATCTGGTTTTAATTTAATTGACTGTTTTATTAATCACTCCAAGGCAAAGCTTCCGGCCTCGCCCTGTTTTTTTTCAAGCTACAAATATAGACTGTTTCCAGCGAATTTGTTATACACAAAAACGATATTCGTATGGCCAAAATCGACATTTTTGCCTGACGGGTATGAAAACTCATCTATAAACAACAACTGTTGTTCCCGCCGCTCGCTCCCCTCTCTTGTGGGGAAGTTTCCGGAGAGAGGCTCTTCAGCGCCTGCTGCAGGTCTTCGGGGGTATCAATTCCGACGGTTTCCTGCCTGGTGATGGCCGTCTGGATTTTGTAGCCGTTTTCGAGCCAGCGCAGCTGTTCAAGATTTTCGGCCAGTTCGAGCGGCGAAGGCGGCAGGGCGACAATCTCCTTCAACACACGGGCCTGATAGCCATACAGGCCGATGTGTTTATAGAACGTATGCGCGGCCAGCCAGCCGGTATACTCCCTGCCGCGCAGGTACGGGATGACGGAACGGCTGAAATAGAGCGCTTCGAGCCGGCTGTTCAGTACCACCTTCGGCGAGTTCGGATTGAACAGCGTCTGTTCGAAATCGCCGTC
>JAISEZ010000146.1 GCA_031263835.1 Tannerella sp. | reverse complement strand
AGACTCATGCATAAAATCACAATTGCTTTCATTTCTGTTTCTGTTTAATATAGTAGTTAGTAGTCAGTAGTTAGTAGTTAGTAGGGTTTCATACACTCCATTGCTGTACCGCTAACCTGCCTGCTACTATTCTACTAACTACTATCTACTAACTACTAACTACTTATTTATCTTTTCTCCTCATCAGTCTCAACAGTTCGCCAATCCACAGTACGAGGGAGGTTGCTCCGATGATGATGCCCCAGTCGACCGGCTTCAGGGGGATGACATTGAACATCTCTCCGCCGACGGTCACGATAATCCATTGCCCTGCCAGAATGACCGCCGCAATGGACAGAAAGCCCTTGCACTCACTCAGGTAGGCGAAGGCCGATTTGCCCGTCATGAAGGCTTTGGCGTTAAACATGTTCCAGAATTGCAGCATGACGAAAATGGTGAAAAACAGCGTCAGTTCGTGGGGCGACAATCCGTTTCCCGGGCCGAAGTTGAAGAAGTTCCGCCCGAAGTCGGCCACGCTGAACTGCGTCAGCGAAGTGATATCCGCCTGTTTGAAATACTGCACCAGACCGAAGAGCAGCACCACAAAGAGCAGTCCCACGCTCAGGATACGCTTCGCCATCGGCCGGCTGATGATATGGTCGGACGTTTTCCGCGGCTTTTCGTTCATCACCCCGGGATTGGGAGGCAGGGAAGCCAGCGCCAGCGCCGCAAACGTGTCCATAATCAGATTGACCCACAGCATCTGCGTGACGGTCAGGGGCGATTCCGTGCCGAGGAACGCGCCAATCAGGACAATCAGACAGGCGGCCACGTTGATGGTCATCTGGAAGAGGATAAAGCGCTGGATGTTCTGGTAGAGCGAGCGCCCCCACATGACCGCGCGGGAAATGCTGCTGAACGAATTGTCGAGAATGGTAATGTCGCTCGCTTCCTTGGCGACGGAGGTGCCGTCGCCCATCGAAAGACCTACCTGCGCGACGTTCAGCGCCGGGGCGTCGTTGGTGCCGTCGCCCGTGACGGCCACTACCTGGTCTTTTTGCTGCAGGAGCTGCACCAGTCGCTGCTTGTCCATCGGACGGGCGCGGGAAAGGATTTTCATCGGCATAATCCTGTCCGAGAGTTCCCCGTCGGACAGGGCCGCAAACTCGGCGCCGGAAAGATGATGCGCATCCGGTTCGTTCTCCTGCCACAGGCCGATTTGACGGCCGATTTCCTTCGCCGTTCCCGGCGTATCGCCCGTGACAATCTTGATGCTGATGCCCGCGCTCAAACAGTTCTTCACGGCTTCGGGCACCTCGGCGCGAATGGGGTCGGATATGGCCGCAATGCCCAGGAACTTCAACCGCAGGCCGGGCGACAGGCGGCCTTCCCGGATGCAGGTTTCACCCTCCTCCACCATCCGGCAGGCGAAGCCCAGCGTGCGCATGGCCTGATTCTGGTACTGCAGCAGCTGCGACCGGATTTCCGATTCGCTGACCGGAATATCGCTGCACATCGAAAGCACAATCTCGGGCGCACCTTTCACATACAGTACGTTCTTCCCGAGAAGCGGCGACTGTACCACCGTTGCCATGTATTTGCGTTCGGTCGAAAAGGTCAGCTGTTCCACGACTTCCGCATCCTCGCGCAGGGGCAGATAGTTGACCTGATGCCCGTGCAGCCAGAGCAGCAGGGCGCCTTCGGTCGGATTGCCCAGCGCCCGGACTTTGTCCGGATTCGAAAAATCAAGATAGGCCGTGGAGTTGACGGCAATGCCTTCCTGAATCAGGCGGCTGATTTCGTCGTCGGCGAACGTCCGGTCTTTCAGTTCGTAGAAATTCGTCCGGTAGATTTGCATCCGGTTCTGCGTGAGCGTCCCCGTCTTGTCCGTACAGATGACCGTGGTCGCCCCCATCGTTTCGCAGGCGTGCATCTTGCGAACCAGATTGTTGGTGGAGAGCATCCGCTTCATGCTCAGGGCCAGACTGAGCGTCACGCTCATGGGCAACCCCTCCGGTACGGCCACCACAATCACCGTTACGGCAATCATCACCGTGTTCAGGAAATAGCTGCCGAATTTCAGCCACTCAAACGCTTCAAACGATTCCAGGCCGACGAACCAGGTAATCAGCCGGCCGGCCACAATCAGAACGGCGATGGCGTAGCTGCTTTTCGTAATCAAATCGGCCAGCCGGTCGAGCTGCCGGTTCAGCGGCGTCTCGATGCTGCTGTCTATCTGGGCGCCTTTGTAAACCTTGCCGTATTCGGAGGCGTCGCCGACCTTCAGCACTCGCATGATGCCGTGCCCGTCGGCCACCGTCGTCCCTTTCAGCGCGTGATTGGAGGGATAGGTCGCGTCTTTGTCGAAGTCGGCCGGGCGGGTGGTTTTCCTGATAACCGGCTCGCCCGTAAGCGTCGATTCGTTAATCTGCAGGGAGACGGCTTCCAGCAGTTCGCCGTCGGCAGGGACTTCCTCGCCCGTTTCGATAATCACGACGTCGCCGACGACCACATCCTTTTTGGGTATCTGGCAAATATTCCCGTTGCGGATGACCTTGACCGGCGTGTCGTCATTGACCTTGTTGAGCACTTCAAACTTTTTGTTGGCGCTCAGTTCGAAGCAAAAACCGACGACGGTGGCCAGCAGCACGGCAAGCAAAATGCCTGCCGGTTCAAAAAAGGCGCTGATTGTACCCTCGCGTCCCGAAATGAAATCGTAGCACGATACGCCCGTCGACAGCGCCAGCGCTACCAGCAAAATGATGATAATCGGGTCGGTAAATTTCTTGAGAAAAGCCTTCCAGAGCGGTTCCTTTTCCGGTGGCGTCAGGACATTTTCCCCGTGCAGCCGGCGGCTTTCGATGACCTGTGCATCGGACAGGCCCGTGTAATGATGTTTATGTTCCATTCTGTTTCAAATTATATTTAGTGCATTGATATTTTACTCATGATTGATTCAAATAATCAG
>JAISEZ010000127.1 GCA_031263835.1 Tannerella sp. | reverse complement strand
GGCGCCACGCTCGTCATTTCCTACATCGGATACCTTACGCAGGAAATCGTCGTCGGCAACCGGACAACCGTCAGCATCACCCTGGCCGAAAACACCCGGGCGCTGGACGAAGTCATCGTAGTCGGATACGGAACGCAAAGGAAGGCGAACCTGTCCGGTGCAGTATCCGCCATATCAAGCAAAGCGCTGGAAAACCGTTCCGTGACCAATGTCAATCTGGCCCTGCAGGGACTGGCGCCCGGCATGAACATTAACGTCGGTAGCGGTCGCGCCAGTGAAGCGCCGGGTATCAATATCCGTGGAACGACGTCCATCAACGGCGGCGAAGCGTTTATTCTGGTGGATAACGTACCGGTGACGGCAGCTGAACTCGCGCGCATCAATCCTGCCGATATTGAAAGCACGTCGATCTTGCAGGATGCGGCCTCCGCAGCCATTTACGGCGCCCGCGCAGCCTACGGCGTGGTACTGATTACTACCAAGACGGCCAAAAGCGACAAACTGCAAGTGGATTTCGACGCCAACTACAGTGTCCGGGAACGTCAGCAACTGGCCGAGATGGTAACCGACCCGTATGAGTTCATGTCGCTGGTCAATGGAGCTGTTTTTCCCAGTACAAGGTATTCCGATGCGCAGGTGGCCTACGCTAAACGGCGGTCGGAAGATCCGTCGCTGCCGGAAATCATTCAGCACCCGAATAATCCCAACGAGTGGGACTATTACGCCGCCAGCGACTGGATTGACATGCTGTACCGGCAGACCTCGCCCACGTATAACGCCAACCTGCGCGTTTCCCAGCGAACCGACAAGCTGACATGCGACCTGAGCGGCTCCTATTATCAGCAGGACGGTATTTTGAACGTAGCAAACGACGTCTTCAAGCGATACAATTTCCGCGGCAAGGGCACGTACCGGTTCACGAACTGGTGGGAAGTAGGCTCGAATATCTCTTTCGTCACTTCCGACTACGATTATCCGACTACGCTCGACCACGGCTGGTATGGCAAACTCCTTTCCTGCCGTTCGCTCTATCCCATTTATAATCCGGATGGAACTTACACGTCGATGGGGGCGGACATTTACGGGCTTATTCCGGAGGGCGGACGTACAAATACGCAGGTCAACGAAACGCAGGTCTCGTTCAACACGACGATTGATATCCTGAAGGATGTGTGGAACATCAAGGGCGACGCCAATTTCCGGCGTACAAATACTTCGACGGATAAAAATGCTTTTGTGAACTATTATCATAACGGGCCGGATCTGGGTCTTTCGACGCGCCAAACCGACGGACGCACCTATAATCGCCTTGATACCAAGATCAATAATTATACGGTCATGAACGTGTATACCGATTTCCACAAGACCTTTGCCGACAAGCATTTTGTGCTGGCACTGGCCGGTTTCAATCAGGAATACCTGTATATTAATGATTACTGGACGAGGAGAAACGACCTGATCACCACCAGCCTGCCGACGCTCCAGCTGGCGACCGGGGATATTTCCAACAGCCAAGAGGTCAATGAACTGGCATTAAGAGGGTTCTTCTTCCGTGCGAATTATATTTATGACAACCGGTATATTCTGGAATTTAACGGACGCAGGGATGGAACATCCCGTTACCCGAAGAAAAGTCGCTGGGGATTCTTTCCTTCCGGCTCGGCGGCATGGGTCATATCGCAGGAAAAATTCTTTGGCGGCGTCAATAAGGCATTGCGGATCAGTAATCTGAAACTGCGCGGGTCGTACGGCGAGCTGGGGAATCAGGTAAATAACAGCTATTATCCGTACTACGCCACGATGAACGCAGGAAATATCGGCCGCAGACTCGACGGCACCTATCCGATGGGGATCGGCCAGCCCGGCGTAGTGGCCGGCGACCTGACCTGGGAACGGGTACGCTCCGTCAACGGCGGAATTGATCTGGGATTGTTTGACAACCGCTTCGACCTCACGGCCAACATCTATACCCGCTATACGGAGGGCATGTTGACCCAAAGCAGAATGTTGCCCTCCTTCTATGGCGCCGGTGCGCCTACGACCAATGCAGCCGACCTGAAAACGAAGGGCTGGGATGTAACTGTAGGCTATCGCGACCGGGTGAGCGTCGGCGGTTCGCCGCTCTCGTATGGCGCGCGTTTCATGCTGTGGGACAGCCGGGCGTGGATTACCAAATACGACAATCCCACCGGGAATCTCGCCGACTGGTATGAAGATTATGAAGTAGGCAATATCTGGGGCTATCATACGGCCGGATTCTTTTCCTCCACCGAAGAGGTAGAAGCCTGGGCAGACCAGATCGGGATGGCTTTTATAAGCAGTCCTGCCGAGGCCGGCGACCTGAAGTTTTATGACCTCAACGACGACGGGAAAATCAATACCGGCAGCAATACGCTGGACGATCCGGGCGACCGTAGCATCATCGGAAACAATACGCCCCGCTTTCGTTATTCCTTCGAGGGCAATGCTGAATGGAAAGGATTCGACCTGCGCATTTTCCTGCATGGCGTCGGCAAACGCAACGTCGCGATAGCCGGTCACCGGAATTTCTGGGGCACCTACGACAGTTCGTGGGTTAACCCCACTACAGCGATGTACGACCGCTGGACACCGGAAAACCCCGACGGTTATCTCCCGAAATTAAGGGCAGATAACGACCGGCTGAAACTTGCGCAAACCAGATACCTGCAGGATGCGTCATGGATGAGGCTGAAGAATCTGACCATAGGCTACACGCTGCCCGACGCGTTGATGAAGCAGTGGAAAATCAACCGGCTCCGAATCTACGTGAGCGGCGAGAACTTGTGGACACTCAACAACCTGCATGTTAAATGGGTCGATCCCGAAGTCATCTCGGACGAGTATTATCCCATGCAGCGAGTATGGTCGATGGGAGTAAATTTGAATTTTTAACCCGATTAAAACAACAAGAAGATGAAACGTATAAATAAATATATCATCAGTTTGATATGCGTTGCGGCGATATTCACGGCCTGCAACGACGACTTTTTGGATCGCGCGCCGCAAACAGCCATTACAGGTGGCGGTTTTTTTAAAACGGTAAGCGACGTGGAAATCTATGTCAACCGGCTATATACGGAATCGGCGATGCCCGGCTATGCCAATCAGGACTTCGATTCGGACAATGTCACTACCTACCTGCGAGGATCGGATGCGTGGAATGCACTGCGGGGAAATCTGAGCAAGGAGAACGTGAGTGGCGATACATGGAACGCGGGTAAATGGGCGCAGTTGCGCGCCGTAAACTATCTGCTGGAGAATGTGCAGGACGTATCGGGCACGGAAGCCGACCTGCAGCATTTTCTCGGTATCGCACGGTTTTTCAGAGCCAATTTCTACATCGGGATGATCGACCGCTATTCGGACGTGCCGTGGACAAACAAAGCGCTGGGTTCGGACGACCCGGACGTGTTTAAACCCGCCGATCCCCGGACACTGGTAGCCGATTCCATCGTGGCAGACCTTGAATATGCTTCGGCACATATCAAGACCACGCTGGGCAACCGCACGCGGGTGAACCGCTACACCGCCCTGACGCTGCTGTCGCGCTTCTGCCTTTACGAGGGAACGTTCCGCCGCTATCACCCGGAGTTGAATCTGGCCTCCACCGCCGAACCGTTTCTGCAACGTGCGGCCACCGCTGCCGAGGAAATTATGAACAGCGGACAGTTCGAGATCACCGGCAAGGGCGTGCTGGACATGGGTAACGACATGTACAGAGCGCCCGGCTATCAGGACCTGTTTCACAGCCTGAATCTGGGGGCAAACAAGGAAGTGATCCTGTGGGTTGACTATAGCCAGCATACCGTAGGCGTCATCAATAATGTGCTGAATACGTATGCTTCGCTCAGTCGCAGCTTGATGGAAACGTTCCTGATGCGCGACGGTAGCCGTTTTACGGCACAGGCAGGCTATGCCACGAAAACGTACGTCGAAGTGTTTAAAAACCGCGATCCGCGTTTTGCACAGGTATTTGCCTATCCCGGCTTCAAAGGCCCCGAAGGCGATTACTATGCCACACCGGAATTGGGCGGTTACGGACAGCTTAAACATTATCCGATCTATCAGGAACAGGTGCTCGGCGGAGGCAACTTTTATGCCGCCATGCTGACCTACCGTTATGCCGAAGCATTGCTCAACTATGCCGAAGCCAAGGCCGAGCTGGGCACGCTGACGCAGAACGATCTGGACCGCAGCATCACGCTGCTTCGCGACCGGGTGGAAATGCCCGCCCTGAACATGACAACGGCCAACGCCTCGATTGATCCCATTCTGGCGGCGCAATATCCCAACGTGACAGGTGCCAACAAGGGCGTGTTGCTGGAAATCCGCCGCGAGCGGCGCGTCGAACTGGCCTGCGAGTCATTACGCAACTGGGATTTGCATCGCTGGTATGCCGGCCGTCTCTTCGGCGAGCGGCAGCAGGGCATATACATCCCGGCGCTGGGCGCTTACGACGTCACCGGCGATGGTGTGAACGATGTCGCCCTGCTGAACAACGTAGGTGATGAACTGAACTATCCCGAGGAAGAGCGGTCGAGGTTACTGTTTTATTATCTTCATGATGAGAACGGTAAAGAAAACCTGATTTATCTGGAAAACGGCGTCCCGGGACATCTCATGATGAGGAGTGACAGGGATGAGGGCAAGGAATTTAAGGAACCCCAGTATTATTACCGTCCGATTCCGATCGGCGAAACGGTGCTCAATCCGAACCTGACGCAACCCTTCGGGTGGTGACGGCATTTATTTTTAACAGACAAATTAAACTGGAATATTATATGAATACAGATAAAATTAAACTGTTTGCTATTGCCCTGTTTGCAGTAGCGCTGGGAACACAGTCGTGTTCCGACGAAACGAAGGACGTCAGGGCAGAGGCCATCGGGCTAACTCCCGACAATACCGTCATGTTAATTAACACTACGACTACACTGGTCGCAAAAGTGTTCCCACTCGAGGCAACCGACAGGGGCGTGATCTGGACGAGTGATAATCCGTCCGTTGCAACGGTGGACGGCGATGGCCTGGTAAGCGCCCTCTCCGAAGGCACGACCATCATAACCGCTACTGCCGCAAGCAACGAGAAAAGGGAAAAAACCTGCACGGTAACCGTCATTCCCACACTGGGCATTTCGCTTAACGCTAACTCGCTACGAATACCGGTGGAAGCAACCCGTACACTCGCGGTCACCATTGTTCCTGACAACCTCACGCAGGAAGTCATCTGGACTTCGGACAATACCTCAGTGGCAACGGTGGACGGCGGCGTAGTTACGGCGGTAGCGCCCGGAACGGCTAAAATCACGGCAGTTTCGGTCATCAGCGACGACCGGACAGCCGAATGTGCTGTCACCGTGGTGGACGTCTCTTCCATGCCGGCCGGTAAATGGATCGCCGGAATGTGGACTTTCGAGGACGCCGACAATCCCGGACGGTCAACCATAGGCGCCGATTTGGAAGCCAGCGGCGATATTGCCATAATCAGCGGGCCGGACGGTACCGGCGCTGTGAAACCCGCCTCGAATGCATACTACACGATACGCCACAACATCGGCGCTAACGGCGGCGACCGGGTCAACGAATATACGCTGATGATGGATATTCGCGGTACGGCGTCGGAATTTGCCGGATGGCTGTCTGTTTACAACACTCAGAGCAACAATACCGGCGAAGGCGTCCTCTGGAT
>JAISEZ010000118.1 GCA_031263835.1 Tannerella sp. | reverse complement strand
CTGCGGCAACCGAATGTAAGGTGAGATTTGATTCCCGCAGTCTGCGGCAACCGAATGTAAGGTGAGATTTGATTCCCGCAGTGTGCGGCAACCGAATGTAGGGGTAGATTTGATTCCCGCAGTGTGCGGCGACCGAATGTAGGGGTACATTTGCTTCCCGGAACGTCCGGCAACCGAATGTAGGGGTACATTTGATTCCCGCAGCGTGCGTCGACCTGCAATGCACAAATACATGCCATGCGTAACATCGGTTATAAGTGTAATGGATATTTTCGGGATAAAGTCATTTCGTGGGTAAAAACGACTACTTTGTGGACGCCAGATAGCACTTTGTGGAAAAGACGCTTTGCCATACGGCAGATTCGGGTCTGATATATTACTTTTGCGGCTAAAAAAAACAGGCATCATGAAACAGAGATACATTCTAAACAGGATAACGCGGTTGGCGGCCGGCATCCTGCTTGGTCTGACACTGTCGCCCGTCTGCGGCAAGGCGGCTGGCGCGGCGGAGGAACCGCTGCTGCGGGCGGAATACAGTTACCGGCGATATACGACCGCCGACGGGCTGCCGAGCGTCCTCAACCAGCGCATCTTTCAGGACAAAAGCGGCTTTATCTGGATTGCCGGCACTTCCGGACTGGCGCGTTTCGACGGGTTTGAATTCAAGACCTTTCTGAAAGGCTCGTTTGCCAACCTGTTTCATATAGAGGAAACGGACGGAGCCATGATTCGATTATTTTCAAACAGATACATGTATGCTGTAAGCCCCGGCGCCGATACGCTGCGGCAGACACTCCGGCTGGACAGCCTGTTTCTTACGGTGTTCAGTTCCGCGGCGATGCCCGCCGGGTACGGCATTTTCCATGCAAAAAACAGTGACGAAGAACAGTATTTTTGCGCCATACGCGATACGGGAATCGTCAGACTGATTGCGCATGAAGACCTGAACCGGCTGGAAGACCGCGACAGGGCCTGGTACGACGAAACGAAGCGCCTCCTGTACCTGCCTTTGGCGGAAGGTATCAGCGTAATAAGCGACAGTGAGCAGCAGGTTGCTTTTCATAAAGGTATCCATGTAAAATGTTTCGCTGAATACCGGAATGAACTTTGGGCGGTAACAACCGACGGACTGTACCGGCAAACGCCCGAAGGCAGGTTTGAAAAAATCATGCACCATGAAACAAATCATTCCGATTATGTGCTGGCGCGCGCCGGTGCAGACGGCTCGCTGCTGTTTTCCGATTACTCCACGCTTTACCGCTATGCTGACAACCGTATCGAAAAGGTCTTTGAGGCAAATGTGATTAAGGATTTTATCGTGGACAGGGAAGAAAATATCTGGGTAGCCACCTATCAGGGCGTTTACAACCTGTTTAATCTGCGGTTCGGGAACTATTTGTTTACCGGTACGTCCGACAATGTGCGGAGCATCGTTTACGACGCTCCGGGCAAACGGATTATTGTCGGCTCGCTGGACGGCAGGCTGATGGAAATTGCAGACGTCGACAATACATCTGCCGGCAAACCGGCAACGCTAAGCTATCCTCCCAATCCGTTCACTTCGGATATGGCTTTTTCACCTCATGGCTCGGAGGTGGACGGCGCGGTTTATCTTCCGGGGCCGGGAGGATTTCTTCAAATCGGGGATAAACAAAGCCGGTGGGTCACATTTCCCGACGCTTTTTTCACGTTCCAGTTTGTCACGCCGCATCCTGACGGCAACCTGCTGACAGGCGGAACAAACCGCCTCATCAAAACCACTCCCGACGGCCGTGTGCTGTGGAATCTGACAATGGCCGAGCTTCAGCAGCGGATTTACAGCAAGCCCTGCATCGACCGGAAAGGGCGCATCTGGATTGGCGGCGCTTTCGGCGTCAATATCATCGACGGCGACAGCGTGAGGGCGATATTGAGCGACAGCCTTGCCTACTGCCGCGTGATGAATACCGACCGTGAAGGCGCGCTGTGGTTCGCTTCCGAAAACCGCCTGTTCAGGGCCGGCAGCGAGGATGACATCAGGCAGGTGTGGCTGTTCGACAGTCAGGTGACGAATATTCACTTCACGAAATCGGGCATACTGGCGGTCACGACCCTGGACAGGATTCACCTGTTCGGCAGGAACATGGAATCATACGTCTTCTTCGACAGCCGGAACGGCTTTACGGGGATAGAATCCATACGGGCCGACATTGTCGAAGACGGCCGCGGCAATCTGTGGATTCCGGCGGTGGAATGTATGACCGTCTTCAATCCCGACCTGCTGATGAAGGAATCCGGCAAGCCGCGCCTGCACATCCCGGCATTCTCGGCGTCCGTCAACAACATCCACTGGGAACCGTTCGACAGCGACAGCCGGACGCTGGACTACCGCCACAATAACATCCGTTTCCATTACATAGGACTGTCCTACACGTCGGCGCAGAATGTCCGCTACCGTTACCGCCTCTGCGGTTTTCAGGACGACTGGAGCGAGCCGGTGAAGAACCGCGAGGTGACGTTCAACAACCTGCCGCCGGGCAATTATACCTTCGAGATATACGCCGACGCCGGTACGGACGAATCGCGCAGCGAAACGCAGTCGCTCGCCTTCTCCGTCACGCCCGCCTTCTGGCAGACGGCCTGGTT
The DNA here is from genome assembly GCA_031263835.1 of Tannerella sp. Taxonomy (GTDB): domain Bacteria; phylum Bacteroidota; class Bacteroidia; order Bacteroidales; family Tannerellaceae; genus Tannerella. The sequence continues at coordinate 174 of JAISEZ010000118.1, read as the reverse complement.
TCTTACGGCCGCCGTCGCCTTCCTGATGCTTGCGGGCGCAGGCATCGCGCTGTACGTCCAGCGTCGCCGGAACCGGATACTGCTGGAGAAGCTCCGCGCCGAGAAGGAACTGAACGAACTTCGCATCAGCAGCATCCGCCTGAAAGCCATCCCGCATTTCAACGCCAACGTACT
>JAISEZ010000089.1 GCA_031263835.1 Tannerella sp. | reverse complement strand
ATGTCAATAATTGAAGCTATCCGGCAGCGCCGTTCCGTCCGCAGCTATACGGGCGAGGCGCTGAGCAGTGAACATGCCGGCCTGATTGAGAATTATATCGCCGGATTGCAGGCGCCTTTCGGGGCGAACGTGCGTATCCGGCTGATTCATGCCCTGTCCGGCGATTCCAAACCCGTGAAACTGGGAACTTACGGCTGGATTGGCGGAGCCAGGGATTACCTTCTTCTTGTCTATAAGGAGGGGCCGCTGGCCGAAGAAGGCGCCGCCTGCCTGTTTGAACAGGTCATCCTTTACTGCACCGGACTTGGTCTGGGGACTTGCTGGCTGGGAGGTTCGTTCAGCCGGAGCGATTTTGGCCGGCAGGTGGAACTGGAACCGGGCGAGAAACTGAAAATCGTCTCGCCCGTGGGGTATGCAAGTGACAGGAAACGCTTTGTTGAGACCTGGATTGTGGGCGCGGAGAAGAATCACCGCTCGCGCAAGCCGTTTGGAGCGAATTTCTTTCACGGGAATTTCTCGACGCCGCTGACCGAAGAAGCGGCGGGGATATATGCCTTGCCGCTGGAGACGGTTCGTCTGGCGCCGTCGGCCAATAACAAGCAGTCCTGGCGCGTGACGCTCGACGGCGACACGCTGCATTTTTACCGGACGTTTTCATACGGTTTTTCGGCCATAGACCTCGGCATCGCCCTGTGTCATTTCGGGGAAGCGTGCCGGGAAACAGGCATTGCCGGGCATTTCGAGGTGGTGGACGCTCCCCTGGAAAAAGCCGCCAAATATACCGTCTCATGGATTTCAAAGATTCAATAATTCAATAATTCAAAGATTCAACGGTTTTTGACACGAATACGGGCCTTCGCAAAAACACAAATCCTCGTTGCGACAATTAGAAATGCGCCCTGCACGAATGAATATTTTGGGATAAAAACTTCTTGAAACTTCGAGATTTTTCAAGAATCAGGAAGAATTTGCGAAAAAGTTATATCTTTGCACTTCAATTAAATGGCTGAAGATATGCTGGAACGACCGCCCATAGCAAGTACGCAGGAAGAACTGGATGCTTTCAAAAAGGCATGTACTTCTGAAATTCAGAAAATTAATGCCGATTATCCATATTGGGACAAGGTGAAATATTTGAACACAAACGTATGTTCAAACAGTAAATTGCTGTGGTTTAGCCTGAAATTTTTGCGGCAGCTGAACCGGACGACTGTAAATTTCGGAAAATATGCGTTCAGTTTTACGGTAACAGACGAAATGCTTGAATTGCTGCATTATTTCGATATGAATATCGGCGGCAGTTTAACGGGTGAAATCCTTCTTCCTTCCGAAGACAAAAATACATATCTTGTGTCGTCCGTCATGGAAGAGGCGATTGCTTCAAGCCGGATGGAAGGCGCCGCCACCACGCGCAAAGTGGCCAAAGAAATGCTCCGTAAAAACGAAAAACCCGGGAATAAGGGGCAACAAATGATTCTAAATAATTACCGGACAATAAATTACATAAAAGAGCATGCACAGGAAGATTTTTCCGTCTCGCGACTGAAAGAGATTCACCGCTCAATGACAACCCGCACGCTGGACAATGAAAATGACGCGGGACAATTCCGCGAACACGACCGTATTCTGGTAATGGACGGCATTACGGGCGATATTGCACACCAGCCGCCGTCTTACCCGGAACTGGAAGAACTGCTTCCGGATTTGGAGAAATTTTTCAACCGTAGCGGTAACGCCTTTATACATCCCGTCGTCAAAGGTATTATTGTTCATTTTATGCTGTCATATATTCATCCTTTTGTCGACGGAAACGGACGGACGGCACGCTCGCTTTTTTACTGGTACATGATTCGTCAGGGTTATCGGCTGATAGAATACATGTCGATTTCGCGCATTATATACAAAACAAAAAGAGCGTACGAAATGGCGTTTCTCTACACTGAATATGATGATAACGATTTGACGTATTTTGTTTTATACAACTTGCGAACCATGAAAAAAGCATTTGAAGAACTGAAAACCTATCTCAGGCGCAAAACGGAAGAAAACAGCCGTATTTCGCTGATTGCTCATATACCGGGCATTAATATCCGGCAGGCGCGAATTATCAAAATCGTACATGAAAACCCCCATTCTTCATTCACGGTAAAGGAAATAGAACACCGCTTTGCCGTTTCCAACTTTACCGCAAGAACCGACTTGGAAGGCCTGGTAAAGCTTGATTATCTGGCTGAAATTCAACTGAATAAAGTGAAACGCCGCTATATAAAATCCTCTGATTTTGATATGCTGATAAAAAAGCAGCTTTCCGGCCATTGAAACTCCGGTTTACCGGCAGGAAGCGGCGCGGAAGGGCGTATCGCAGCTCATCGCGGAGGATGAACGGACAGACACAGTTCCTCCAGCTGCGCCGGGTCGATAACCGAAGGGGCGTCAATCATCACGTCGCGGCCGGCATTGTTTTTGGGGAAGGCGATGCAGTCGCGGATGGAATCCAGTCCGGCAAAGAGCGATACCCAGCGGTCCAGCCCGTACGCAATGCCGCCGTGCGGAGGCGCGCCGTACTTGAAAGCGTTCATCAGGAAACCGAAACGCGCCTGCGCCTCGTCGTCGGTGAAGCCCAGCAGGCGAAACATCCTGTTCTGCAACGCGCTGTCGTGGATACGTATCGAGCCGCCGCCCACTTCCACGCCGTTGATGACCATGTCATACGCATTGGCGCGAACGGCTCCGGGGTCGGTGTCCAGCAGGTGGACGTCTTCCGGTTTGGGCGAGGTAAACGGGTGGTGCATGGCGTAATAGCGGCCGTCTTCTTCGCTCCATTCCAGCAGCGGAAAATCGACTACCCACAGGCAGGCAAAGGCGTTCCGGTCACGAAGTCCCAGTTGGCTGCCCGTTTCGAGACGCAGTTCGCCGAGCTGCCTGCGCGTTTTCGCCGTGTCGTCGCCGGAGAGGATAAGAATCAAATCGCCCGGCCCGGCTCCGAAAGCGGCTTTCATTTGCTGCAATATTTCCTGCGAATAGAATTTGTCGACGCTGGACTTCACCGTGCCGTCCGCTTCCACGCGGGCGTAGACCAGTCCCCGGGCGCCGATTTGCGGACGTTTGACGAAGTCGGTCAGCGCGTCCAGTTGCTTGCGGGTATATGTGGCGGCGCCTTCCGCGCAGATGCCGCCGATGTATGTCGCACTGTCGAAGGCCGGGAAGCCGTGTCCCTTCAGGAGGCCGTGCAGTTCGACGAACTTCATGCCGAAACGGATGTCCGGCTTGTCCGTGCCGTAATATTTCATGGCGTCGGCCCACGTCATGCGCGGGAAAGGTTCGCCGATTTCGATGCCCCGGATGCTTTGAAACAGATGCTTCGACATGCCCTCGAACACGTTGAGCACGTCGTCCTGTTCCACGAAACTCATCTCGCAGTCTATCTGCGTAAACTCCGGCTGGCGGTCGGCGCGCAGGTCTTCGTCGCGAAAGCATTTCACAATCTGGAAGTAGCGGTCGAAGCCCGACACCATCAGCAGTTGCTTGAAGGTCTGGGGCGACTGGGGCAGGGCGTAGAACTGTCCCGGATTCATCCGCGAAGGCACCACAAAGTCGCGCGCGCCTTCCGGCGTGGAACTGATTAGCACGGGCGTCTCGACCTCCATGAAGCCCAGCCTGTCCAGATAGCTGCGCACCTCGACGGTCATCCGGTGGCGGAGTTCGAGGTTCCTGCG
>JAISEZ010000063.1 GCA_031263835.1 Tannerella sp. | reverse complement strand
TCCACCACCTGCGCATAGAGAAAAGGTGCCCAGAACAGGACTCGAACCTGCACGGCTATGAACCACTCGCACCTGAAACGAGCGCGTCTACCAATTCCGCCACCTGGGCTTATTACCTTCATTATTATAAGAGAACGACCGCTTATCGTTCCCGTGTTTTATCTCTGAAATAAAAGAGAGGGTTTTCACGCAGCCAGTCTGTCCGGCCCCTGTTACTCATTTTTCTTATTTCGGGTGCAAAACTACATATTATTCCCGGAACAGCCAAATATTTGATACGCAAATTTGTTTTTTTCCTGCGCAGAAAGCATAGCAGCCTGATTTTCTGCCAGACGGCCGCTCCCGAAGCGCAGCTCGGAGGTAGAGACGCGATGCATCGCGTCTCTACGCGGCGGGCGGCGGGAACAACAGCATTAACTACTAATCACTAATCACTGCTTCTTAGTACACCACTTTGACCGCTTCCTCGCCCGACACGACGACATACATGCCCTGTGCCGGCAGGGTGACGGTGATTTCGGGGCCGGCGGCTGTGCCCTGACGGAGGAGCAGGCCGGAAATGCCGTATATCGACCAGGGTTTGCCGGCGGTCAGGCCGGAGATGTACAGTATGCCGTTGTCTGTCCGGGCTTTCAGCGTTTTTGCCGGCGGCGCGCCTGCGGTACCTGTACCGAAATCGGTCAGGATTGTGCCGTTCAGACCGGCGGTGGTGGCGGTAGCCGAACCTCTGGTCACGGTTACGGTAAACGCAAAGGGGCCCTGCCTGTAACGGCTTCCGTGAGGCGGGTTACCGTGATGCCGGACACCGTCACCGCATCAATGCCCGTTTCGCTGATGCCTGCCAGGGTGTTGATGTATCCCGCCAGCCAGGCTTTCAGGCTTGCTTCGTCATTGGCCGTCGTCTGGGCGACCGCATAGGCGGCGCCTTCGACAAAGGCTCTGGCGTCGTCGACCGCTTCCTTGTCGGACTGCGCCTGCGACTTGCGGAAGGAGGCCGAGACGGTTACATCCCGGGCGGGCATGACGAACGTGCGGGTATTGCCGGTGCCGGACAGCGACGCGCCGGTGGCCGAAACCTCAAGCAGCCCGTACCCCTGTTCGGGCGTGAGGGTGAGCGTAACGGTTTCGCCGGCGGCCGACACGGTTCTGTCTGCCGTCACGCGGCCGCCGGAGATGGCGCTGATGTTCACGCGGTAGGTGAAGGCGGCTGTCCGGACAGATTTGACAGCCGACCGGTCGCCCGCTTCCGCCGAGAAGGCATACACGTTGTCCAGCTTTACATTAAACTCCGCTTCACTGCCGTAATAATCCCCCGCCGGGAAAAACTCGCCGTCATTGACTTTTGCATACACCCGGTAATAATTTACGCCGCTTCCCGCATCGCTTGCGTTCAGGGATACCTTCAGCGTCGAATCGGTGAGCTGCTGCACGGAGATTGAACTCGCCAGCTTTGCATTGTCAACCGTGTTCGTCCATACATTGGTGAGGATGGGTGCATTGTAGTCGAAGACAATACCGGCAAAGTTCGACAGTACCGTATTGACGGATAGCCTGTCTTTCGGCTTTATGCTGAACGAGACGCTGCCTTCGCCTTCGGGCGCACTCTTATTCGGAGGCAGGAATCCTCCGGTGACATCTTCCGTCGTTGCGTGCGTTGAGGGGTCGAGCGTTTCAAAGCGCCAGTGAACGGCGCCGTTCTCGGGATTCAGCCCGGCGGTAATGCCGACAAGGTACTTTCCCATGTCGTATTCCATATAGTGCGAGGTCAGTTTCGCAGGCACGGTCAGCAGCTCGCCGCCGATTTGGATGCTTCCCAGTTCAAACGTGCTCAGGTCGTATTTGTTTCTGTCGAGCGTGTCGTAGATATTGACAAACTGTGCAGGAAGTTTGGCTTCGGCTTTGTTTTCGAAGCGAATCACGTAATCCATTGTGCCGGATTCGGAGATGTACCGTGCGTCCAAAACGCCCGTCGGGCCTGTGATGTCGTTCGGGTCCCAGGAACCGCGGACACTGACGCCATGTCCGTTAGCGCCGCAACCGCCGTCCTTTCCGTTACTCCGATAGGCGTAATCGTAGATGCTGACCCCCTTTTTAAGAAAGGTAGCCTCGGAATCCCACAGACTGTTGGTATAGGAAATAGAAGTGACTGTACCATTAAGATAATCCGGATGAATATCATCAAGATAGAAGTAATATACCATGTCTTCTTCATCATCAATACCAATCCTGAAACCGATTGTCTGTGTTTTTAGCTCCTCACAAAGACGTTCTATGCGACTCTTTACCGGCAGTCCCACTGTCTGTCCGTCCCCAATTGTAAAGTCGCCTGCTTTGCGGATTTGTACTGCACGCGCAGGTACGGCGGCAAGACTGGAGGTGGAATAATTGAAAATTCCGTCGGGCCTCTGCTCTATGGAATAATTTCCGGAAATTTCATGCAAAACAAGCATCAGCGTAGCAAACTGCCTGCGTAACAGGCCATGGTCACAGAGTTGATTTTCATCGAAATCAGCTTTGTAACCTGTCTTTTGGCTGTCGTCGGACAATAGTTTGCGTGCGATGGCGTACGCTACCTCCGCCGTTTTCCGAAACATGTTTTCGCTATGGCTGCCTGTTCCTTCGGTACGGTAATGCATATCAATGGACAGCAACTCTTCAATCCGCAATACCGAAATGTCGGAAACCTCATCAGCCGGATTTTCGGGATTGAACGTGTTATACTGCCATACATTGCTGTAAACATTGAAATCGCCGTCGTTCGGAACTCTCACCCTGAACGGAATGCGAACCGTGGTTCCTGCCGCGATTTTCGGCACATACACCTGATAAATCTTTCCGTCATAAGGCGCTCCATACACGGAATCCGTTTCTATATAATCATAATTCAGTTCTTCCATCACTTCGACAATCTCCGAGTTGGGGATGGAAAAGGACGCTCCGAACGCCTCGCAGTAGAAATCGAACGAACCGGAAGGGTCGATGACGTCGCTGAACTTGCGGGTTGAAAGCGTGACTTCGCAATGTGCCGGCACAATAATCTGCGCATTCACGCCGAGCGCGTCGATATTGTCCGTATTTTACAGCACCAGATGAGCCGTCTGGGTGAATCCCGTACGCAACTGTCCAATGCCCGTAATGGACGAAACAACTTCGGGATAAACAAAGTTCTGCACAGTTATTTCTCCGATGACTTTGTCAATAACACCTGCCTGCCGGACATGCAGTTGGTAGCTTCCACCCGGGATTTGCGACAGGGTGAAATTGGCGGTAATGACTCCATTTGTGCCGGGACTGACGGAGGTGGCGGAAACAGAGACACTGCCCTGTGTCAGCCGGACTTCAGCCGTTCCATTCAGGTCCGCGCCGCGGATGGAAATGCTGCTTGTGCCGCTGCCGGCAATTACCTTGGGCGAATAATAGCTGATTTCGGGGATATAAAATTGCTTCCAGTAACCGTCTGCCTTATATAAAGATTCCTTTCCGACGGGCACATTCAGTTGAATATTTGCGATATTGCTCCATAAAAACGGGTCGGCGCTGCTTACCGAAAGCGGCGTATTCCAGTTTACCGTTACTTCCAACAGATGCGGAAAGCCTTGAAAAGCATGCAAACCGATAGTTGATACCGACGCCGGAATATTGAGCGAAGTCAAGCCGACACCCTCGAAGGCGAGACTGTTTATCACGGTCAGCGAGCTGGTAAACTCGAGGCTCTGCAGGCTTTCGCAGGCAGCGAAAGCATAAGTGCCTATCGTTTTCACCTTATGGCCCAAATCAAGATGCGAAAGCATACTGCACTGATTAAAAGCGTAGCCTCCGATTTCCTCTACATTTTCCAGTTTTACGGAAACAAGCGGCATTTGCTTGAATACATTGGCCGGAATGATTTTTGCTTTGTAAACCAGTTCCTCCGTCAGGGACAACATGTCGGTAGAAACAGGCCATCCTCCCCGATGTCCCGTCCCGGCGGGACGGTATGTGTTGCCGAAAATCCACATTCCGTCCCTGACGCGACGGGTGCAGGGTGTAAGAAACGTATATTTTCTACCAACATGTTGTCCCTGACGGGACACCGGAGATACGGTTAACCACTAATCATTAACCATTAACCGTTAACCGTTAACCACTAATGAGGGGGGGGGAGCTTGAAAAAAAAGGTTGCCCCTTTTCTTTCGAAGGGCAACCTCTTCCATTTCCCGAGGAAACGCGCGTTTACTTTTTGTTTCTGTTCCCGTAGCGGCTCATGAACTTATCCACGCGACCGGCGGTGTCCACCAGTTTGGCTTTACCGGTGTAGAACGGATGCGAGGTGTTGGAGATTTCCAATTTCACCAGTGGATAAGTGACCCCTTCAAGTTCGATCGTTTCTTTCGTCTGGATGGTCGAACGGGAGATGAACATGTTTTCGTCGGACATGTCTTTAAACACGACCTGACGATAGTTTTCCGGATGAAGTCCTTTTCTCATTGTCTTATCATTAAATTTGTTACTATATTCTGCTTAAGCCGGATAAAATCCGTAACGGGCGGCAAAGATAGACAGAAATATTTGAAAGGCCATGAGAAAATGAGGTTTTTTTTGGAATGGACGAAAGATAAATGAGGGAATGAGAGAATGTGGGAATGTGAGAATGAGCGAAGTCATTGCCGGTTCGCTCAAGGGCAAGTCCGTACATGCACTAACCACTAATCACTAATCACTAACCATTAACCGTTAACCATTAATCAAAACGGATATCCGACGGCGATATGGAATCCGAAGCCTTCGTGTCGGGTTTTGTTGAAATAGCCTTTTTTCCCGGTGTCGTAGGGGACGTGCAGGGCAATACCCGCGTCGAGACGGACGACCAGTACCTCGAAATTGTAACGGAGACCGGCGCCGGTGCCGACGGCTATGTCGCTCAGGAAATGACGCCACGCAAACTTGCCGCCCGAACGGCCCTCTCCGCCTTCGTCACGGAGCAGCCAGACATTGCCCGCGTCCAGAAACAGAGCGCCCTCCAGGTCGCCCAGCAGACGGAAACGGTATTCCAGATTCCCTTCCAGTTTCAGGTCGCCGGTATGGTCGAGGTTGTCAAAGTAGCTGTCCCTTTCGGGGCGGGTGCGTCCCGGGCCGATGGAACGGATGGTAAAGGCCCGGATACTGTTTGCCCCGCCCACGTAGAACTGCTCGCTGTAGGGCGAAACCGTCGAATTGCCGTAGCTGTAGATGGCGCCGGCGCTGATGCGGCCGGCCAGACGGTGGTTGCGGTTCAGCACATGGTTGTAGCGCAGTTCGGTCGTCAGCTTCAGGAACTGGGAGAACGGGTTTCCCAGCAGTCTTTTCGATTCCCCGAATCCCCTTCCGGTCAGGGCGTAAACGGATGACAGGAGGTTGCCCGACTCGACGGCGGAAAACTGCCACCAGGTCGTATGCCGTCCTTTCCGCACCGGCGCATTGTCCAGCGTGTACGTGTAGCTGATGGCGGGGATGAACTGGTTGCGGAGGCTTTGAAACAGGGCGCGATTGTGTCCGGCGATGCTGTCGAAACGCGCGGTCGTTCTTTCCAGCCGGTTGAACGAGAGGCGGAAGGGCGCGAAGGAGTGATGCCGGATGGGATTGGGGTCGAAATCGTAGGTCGCACTGCCGCCGAAGGACAGGATGCGGAAAAAGTCGGCCCGGTTCAGGCGGTTGGCATACAGCTGGTACGTCGTGGAGGCGGGAATGTCGTAGGTGCGTTTGAAAAACCGGGGAAGCAGCACGCGGGGGAAGACAAGCGTCCCGGTGACGCCGTATTCGTAGTTGTCGGTCAGGGAGCCGGACGACCTGCCCGCCAGCCACTCGTAGGTCCCGTTGAGGCTGAAGCCCAGCGACTCGCCTCCGCCGAACAGGTTGCTTTTTGTCAGGGAAAATACCGCTCCCGGGCCAACGCGCTTGTTGCTGTTGGCCGTGAAGTTGACTTCCGTTTCCCCGCTCAGCGGCAGGTCATACATCGCCTGGACGTTCAGGTTCAGCGTGTCGCAGCGGCGCGATTCGCTCCGGGGTTCATACTGCATGTCGATGTAGCGGAATATCGCCAGGTGATTCAGTCCCGCCTGCGTCTGCGCCTGCCGGGTCTGGGAATACAGGTCTCCCGGCTTGAAGCGGAACTGTCTGTAGAGCGCTTCCGGGCGCACCTGCAGCCTGTTGTGGTAGTAGATGGTGATTTCCCTGTAGCGGAGCGAATCGTTCGGCGATTCGTCGGCATCTCCGTACAGGCGGACGGCCATGTTTCCGATTTTCCAGGGGCGCATGACCATCGGCGAGACGCCCTGCGCCAGTCCGACCCTCAGGCTGACTTTCCGCGGCGCGAGCGTGCTGTCGGCCGTGCAGACGATGTGAGCGGGACGGAAATAAAAATAGCCGCTGTTGCGCATCAGGGTGGCAATCCGCTGGCGTTCCTCCTCCAGCCGGATGACGTTGAACTGGTCGCCCGCCCGGAGCAGCCGGTCTTCAACCGAAAATTTCAGCAGCGTGTCCGCACGCGTCTGTAACCGGCGGTACTCGATGGAATCATACGTGTACGGCTCGTTCATCGTCAGCCTGTAATGCACTTTCACTTTCAGGGAATCCTTTCTGTCCGGAACGGCTTCCCAGGCAGCCACGCTGTTGAAGTAGCCGTGTTCGCGCAGCAGGTTCCGGGCGATGCCCGTCCGCAGTTCCGGATTGACGGTGGACAGCAGTACCGGCGTGGATGCGAAGCTCCTGAACATCCACCGGTTGAACCGCCCCGGTTTGTCGACAAACGTGTTGTACATCCACAGCCCGAAGGGGAAGGGTATGCGCACCTGCGAGCTGCCGAAAAAGGAGTTGTTCGGAGGACAGGACAGGGCCACCTCAATCTCGCGCATGGCTTCGTCGCCCGCTTCCGAACGGTCTTCGTCCGTGACTTCTATTTTCCGGATGCCGGTGTAGAGCAGCTCGCCCGGCGGCAGACGCCGGGTCGTCGAACAGGACAATGCAAATGTGAGAATGAGCAAAGGAGAAAGAAAATGAGCCAATGTGACAATGAGGGAATGAGCAAATGTGAGAATGTGAGCATGTGAAAATGAACCCAAAATGTCCATTAGGTATTGTCCGGAAATAAACCGTACATTTCCGGACTGCTTTGCTTTGCTTCGTTCCTCGCAACCCCTCGCAGGGACGGGTTGACGAGCCTTCGTTTTTCCAGCGGTCGCCAAGCCGCTCGTCCTTGCGAGCGCAGCGAAGCAATCCAGAAAATATCTTGCGGCAATTCGATTTATTGTGAGGTTTATTCTCTGACAATGCCTTAGCGCATATATGAATATCTTTCCGGAAGATTCGGAAGACTTTCCGCACACGGGAAAATCCGCCGGCGTCAACTTGAGGGCTGAAAGCCCGCCATATCCCAGCCCAGTGGCAACGCCC
>JAISEZ010000023.1 GCA_031263835.1 Tannerella sp. | reverse complement strand
AGTTTCTGAATATTCGCAACCGTGATATTGTAGTCCGCCACGGCTTCGGACGTTTTCAGCGCATAGTCCAGCAGTTGCCGCTGCACCTGTATCACGCCGGAGAGGTCGCTCCTGCCCGAGGCAAACTCGCGCACCACCAGATTGCAGGCCGCCTGCGCCAGTTCCGTCTGCCGGCGGTAGAGGGCGATGCGCCGCGCGGCGTCGTCGAGCAGGTGCCGGGTGCGGTGGAGTTCGGCCTCGAGCAGGTTGCGGGTGTTGAGCCGCTTCTCGCGGGCGGCCTGCTGCAGGAGGGCGTTCTCCCGCTGCCGCGCCCTGTGTTTGCCGCGATAGAGGGGAATACTGACCGACACCATCGGCATCAGCATGTCCCTGCCGTTCATGCTGCTCATGCCCGTTTCCATCGCGTCCATACCCGTGTCCGCCGGCTTCCTGTTAATCAGCATGTATTGCAGGCCAAGGCCGAACATCGGATAACTCATCTTCCGGTCCATTTCCGCTTTGGCCGCGTATGCCGCCTCCTCCTCGCCCAGCATGACCAGCATCGGATGCCGGGCGTCTATCTGCCCGGACGCCAGCGACAGGTCGAAAAGGAACGGGATTTGCCGCAGCGAATCGGGCAGGAGGACGTCGCTGTCGACCGGCCGGTTCAGCAGGGCGTTGAACCGCGCTGTCTCCGCCCGGAGTTCCGACTGGAGGCTTTCCGCGCCGTTGTCCATTTCCGCTATCTCCATCCGGATGCGCAGGACGTCGGACATGCCCGGCGGGGATGCACCCATGCCGCCGCCGCCCGTCATGCCGCTCATGCCGCCCGCCGCTGCCGGCTGACCGCTGCCCGCCGTCGCCGCCGAACCGCCCATACTCATGCCGCCCATGCCTTCCCCGCCCGCGTTCGACGGTCGCGACGCTTCGCCGGCCACGCCCGACGGACGTCCGGACATTTCGCCTCCGCCGGAGGGGACGGGCGACGCGAACCGCTGCAGGGCAAGTTCCTCCAGCTGAACCAGCAGCGCACGGTTCTCCCGGTTGTTCATCCACTGCTGCCGGAGACGGCAAAGCGTGAACCACTGGGTGTAGACGTCCAGAAACAGCCGGTCGCGCGTTTCGCGGAACTGTTCGAAGGCCATCTGCGCCATGTGCTGCGCCTCCGTGCGGGCCGCCTTCCGCGTGCCGAACCAGGGGAACATCTGCATCAGCCTGATGTCTGCCACCTGTCGCCCTTCGACCAGTTCCATCGGCTGGAGGAAGACGCCCAGGTCCAGTTGCGGGTCTTCCGGCGCGCCCGCCTGCGGTATCCGCTGCAGGGCCGCCTGATAGGCCGTGAAGTCGGCCCTGACGCCCGGATTATTCCGCGCCGCCGTCTCCAGATAGCGGTTCAGCGAATCGCTCTGCGCCACGGCGACGGACAGCGAACACCGGACAGCGACGAGGCACAGGATGATTGTGTTGTATCGTTTCATACCTACTAACTACTGACTACTGATTTGCATTATAAAACAGGTCATCCATCTTCACTTCCGACTGTATCAACCCGTAATACTCATTCCGCTTCACGCCGTAAGAGGTCACCATTGTAAGATGAACTGCCTTGCGGGTTTTCGTTTCCTGCATGAACGCATCCCGCTTGTTTCGCAGGATTTTGTCGTATTTCCGGTCGATAACAAATTCGCCATTGACGTATTTCATCTCGCAGAGGTTGATTACACGGTCGTTCCGGTCGATTATCAGGTCGATTTGCGCTTGAGGTGACACATGCTGGCTGCGCCACGATGCCGTATTCGTCAGTACGCCGGAAATACCCAGTTTGTGCCTGATTTGCTCTTCGTGTACCAGACATACCAACTCAAAAGCGTAGCCACTCCACACACGGTGTCGTGCATTGTCGGTCATGCTTGTCCAGAAATGCCCGTTTGTCACGCCTGTGCAGACAAAGTGCAAATAAAACAGGGTGTAAAAATCAATTAGCTGATAAATGGGACATCTGCTTTTCTTTTCAAATGACTGGTATTTGCGGATAAAACCGCAGTGTTCCAGTTCTTCGAGCACACCGGTCAGTCCACCGCCCTGCAGTTTACACGCCTTGACGATTTCGTCGCGCGTCATACCACTGGCTTTTTTCCCCAGCACATGAACTATTTTCATGTGTTTTTCGGAATGACTGAACAGCGAGGCGTAAAGAATTGAAAATTCATCTCCCAACGCACCGTTTTGCGAAAAACAGAGTTTATCCACGTTTTGCGAAAGACTCAAATCTCTTTCCATCATATCCAGATAAAACGGGATACCTCCGAAAATCATATAACTTTCCACTGTCGCATGTCTGTCCATCACGATTTTCTTGAACCGGAAAAACGCCTCGCATTCACCCAGCGTAAAAGGCGCTATCGGCATACGGCGGGTAACACGATTGTGCAGTCCGCCATGACTCTTAATCAGTTTATTAATCATCCACGAAGTAGCCGAACCGCATACAATCAGCAGAATATCCGGCTGCGACGATGCCCAGCTGTTCCAGAAATATTCCAGCGCCGTGACCAATCCCGAACGGGGCGTATCGAACCACGGCAGTTCGTCAATGAAAATGACTTTTTTCCCTTTCTTTTGGGATTGTTGCAGCAAATGAATGAGCTGGCGGAACGCTTCCATCCATGATTTTTCCCGGGGATAGGGCATACGGCCGTAATGATTCAGCGAAATATGGAAGCTTTCCATCTGCTCTTTCATACTCGCGTTGGCCAAACCGGTCACATAGAATGTAAACGACTGTTTGAAAAATTCCCTTATCAGAAATGTTTTACCCACCCTTCGACGTCCATATACGGCTACAAATTCGGGCTTGTTCGATTCGACATATTGCTGCAAAGCCTTTTGCTCGGCCTGTCTACCTATTATTTCCATCTGCTTCCTGTTTATAATCTGCCACAAAGGTATCGAAAAGAATAGATTTGGCAAGTTATATTGTTTTATAATCTGCCATAACTCACTTTTTCTACACTGATTTGGCAAGCTATAATTCGATGCGGATGTATATATATTGCTGTATGCTACCATGATAATATCATTCTTTCTTCCTGATTATACGCTCGCGCCACCAGCATTGCAGCACCGGCACGATAAACATCGTCATGCACTGAATCAGCATACCTCCGAACGTCGGGATGGCCATCGGCACCATGATGTCGGCGCCCTTGCCGGTGGACGTCAGCACGGGCAGCAGCGCGATGAGCGTGGTCGCGGTGGTCATTGCGGCAGGACGAATCCGCCTCAGACCGGCCTGCACGACGGTTTCGCGGATGGCCTCCCGTGTTTGGGGATTGCGTTCCTGAAACAGGTCGTGGATATACGTGCCCATCAGCACGCCGTCGTCGGTGGCGATGCCGAACAGGGCGATGAATCCGACCCAGACCGCAATGCTCAGATTGACGGGGTGCATCTGGA
>JAISEZ010000012.1 GCA_031263835.1 Tannerella sp. | reverse complement strand
TTTTTGCTGCAGGCAAAGAGGGCGTAGATTTCGCCGGCGTCGCTTCTGTCGTGCACGGGCAGAAAACCGCCGTTCTGTGTCAGCGTTTGCAGCACGCGCCGCGCGATGCCGTCGATTTTTTCGTACCCCAGCGGATACAGACTGACGTCAATCTTGTCGTCTTCGCGCACTTCCCTGATGTATCCTTTCCGTTTTTCGCCCGTTTCCAGCGAATGAAACACTTCATTGTGATACACCAGTCCCCAGTGCTGATGGTTGATGATGACCTTGTAGCCCATATCCGTAGAATCGGCCACGAGCAGGTCCACTTCCTGATTCCGTTCGTAACGAGGCGGCACGTTGTCGAGAAACCTGTCGATGCGCGCCGAGGCGACAATCCGTTTCGTGATTAAATCCAGATAGACATGCACCAGATACCGGCGGCCTTTTTTCATGGGCGCCTTCTGTTCGCGGTAAGGCACCAGCAGGTCTTTCATCAGGCCCCATTCCAGAAAGGCGCCCACCCCGGAAACTTCCTTCACCTGCATCCACTGAAATTCGCCGACCGTCGCCAGCGGCCGGATGGTAGTGGCAATCAGTCGCCCTTCGCTGTCGTGATAGATGAAAACCTCTACCTCGTCGCCCTCCCCGCATCCGTCGGGGACGTAGCGCGCCGGGAGCAGGATTTCACGTCCTTCCCCGCCGTCCAGATAGACGCCGAAATCCACGGTCTTAATCACTTGAAGCGTGTTCATCCTTCCCGTTTCCATGCGTCCTGTCCTGAATTATTGAATCTTTGAATCATTGAATTCTTGAATCTTTGAATTCCTGAACTTCAATTGAAGAAGTCGTCGTCGCCCAGCATAAATGAGGACTGTCCCCGCTCCACGACCGGGGGACATGCGCGGGCGTATTTCTCCGGAATTTCAAAATTCTCCTTGTCCGAATATCCCAGCGTCTTGTCGGCGTACACTTTCTTCATGAACATGGCAAAAATCGGCAGCGCCATGCTGGCGCCCTGCCCTTCGCTCATCCGGTCGAAGTGGATGGAACGGTCTTCGCCGCCGACCCAGCAGCCGGCTGCCAGACCGGGCGTAAAGCCGATGAACCAGCCGTCGGAATTTTCCTGTGTCGTTCCGGTCTTGCCGCCCATCGGCGCCCGAACGCCGTACTGGTAACGTACCCGGCTGCCGGTGCCGCCGTCCATCACGCCGCGCAGCATGCCCAGCATCTTGCAGGCGGCCTCTTCCGTCAGCACGTCCGAGACCTGCGGCGTAAACGTGGCAACGGTTTTTCCCTTTGCGTCCTCAATCCGCGTCACATACAGCGGGTCTATCCGCACGCCCCGGTTCGGAAAGGTCGTGTATCCGCTCACCATTTCGCTCACCGAGATGTCCGGCGTGCCCAGACACATCGACACGACCGGGTCAATCTGTCCCCGCAGGCCGAAGGAATGCAGCAGGCGGGCCAGCGTATAGGGCGAAAGACTTTTCATCAGGTAGGCCGTCACCCAGTTGGACGACTGCTGCAATCCCCACTGAATCGTCACTTCTTCACCCACCATCTTTGCGCCGGCATTTTTGGGTACCCACGGTTTCCCGTTTTCGTCGGTCAGGTACTGCTGGACGTGCAGCATCTTGTCGCACGGGCTTACGCCTTCAATCATCGCCAGCGAATAGACAAACGGTTTCATCGTCGAACCGATTTGCCGGCGACCCTGCGTGACCATGTCATACTTGAAACTGTTGTAGTCAATTCCGCCTACGTAGGCTTTCACGTGGCCGGTACGCGGATCCATCGCCATGAAACCCGTACGCAGGAATCCCTTATAGTAACGGATGGAATCCATCGGCGTCATGACCGTGTCAATCATCCCGCCCCAGCTGAAAACGCGCATCTCTACCGGCGTCGCGAAATTCTCTTCTATCTCGGCATCGCTCGCGCCGCCTTTCTTCAGTGCGCGATAGCGGTCGCTCAGGTGGACGGCGCGCTTCATGATGTCCTCAATCTCTTCCGGTTTCAGCTGGCTGGAGAACGGCGCGTATTTCCGCCCCGTCTTTTCTTTGGTGAACTTGGGCTGCACCGTGCCGCTCATGTGTTCCACCATCGACTCTTCGGCGTATTGCTGCATGTGCGAATCGAGCGTTGTATATACTTTCAGCCCGTCCGTGTAGAGGTTATACGGTTCGCCGTCCGGCTTGCTGTTCTTGTTGCACCAGCCATACAGCGGACTGGTTTCCCACGCCAGCGAATCGTCCGCAAATTTCTGGGTTTGCCACGAGGCATAGTCGCTCCGTACCGGTTTTTTGGCAGTCATCATCATGCGGAGGTATTCCCGGAAATACGGTGCAAGGCCGTCGCGATGATCCAGCCGCGTGAAATGAACCGTCAGCGGGAGCTTGCGCAGGGAATCGCAGACGGCCGGCGCCAGATAGCCGTTGTCGCGCATCTGCCGCAGCACCATGTTCCGCCGTTCGGTTGTCCGCTGCGCGTAACGTACCGGATTGTAATAGGACGGATTCTTGCACATGCCAATCAGCGTGGCCGCTTCTTCCGTCTTCAGGGTGCGGGGCGTGGCGTCGAAGTACACGCGGGCGGCCGACCGGATGCCTACGGCATTGTACAGGAAGTCGAACTGGTTGAGGTACATGTTGACGATTTCCTCCTTTGTGTAATAGCGTTCCAGCCGGACGGCAATCACCCATTCGATGGGTTTCTGGAGGAGACGTTCCTTCAGGCTTTCCGCGCTGGGCGAATACAGCTGCTTGGCCAGTTGCTGGGTAATGGTGCTTCCGCCGCCGCCGCTTTTCTGCATGAAGATACCCCGTTTCACGATGGCGCGGAGCAGCCCCTTCATGTCGATGCCGCTGTGTTTCGAGAAACGGGAGTCTTCCGTGGCAATCAGCGCCTTCACCAGGTCGGGGGACAGGTCGTTATAACCTGCGTAAATGCGGTTGTCCTTGCTGTACGAATAGCTGCCCATCAGCCTGCCGTCGGACGAGATAATCTGCGTGGCGTACTTGTCAATCGGGTTGGCCAGCTGTTCCACCGGAGGCACGTAGCCAATCCATCCGTTGGCGATGGCCGTAAACAGAATGACCGTCACGCCGACGAACAGCGCCAGCGAACCCCATATTCCACAAATCACATACATGCGCTGGCGGGCGGTCAGTTTAAATCCGGTTTTTATCTTCATCTCTTCCTACTCGTTCGGATATGCAACTGCCGTATCTTCCTCGTCGTCCTCCTCCTTTGGCGCCGGCTTGACGAAGAAGGCGCTCAGCTCATACAGGGCATACAGCGGGATAAAAACAAGGGACAGGGTAAACGGGTCGCCGCTGGGCGTAATCAACGCCGCCAGAATCAGCAGGACGACGACGGCATGACGCCGGTAGCGGTTAAAGAAACCGCGGTGCAGCAGTCCCAGTTTGGACATCAGCCACGACAGCAGCGGCATTTCAAAGATAATACCCATGATGAAAATCAGCATCAGGAAATTATCCATGTACGAATCGAGCGACACCTGTTCATTGATGGCTTCACTGAGGCTGTAAGTCCCCAGAAAACGCAGCGTCATGGGAAATACAATGAAGTAACCTACGGCGCAGCCGATGAAAAACATGCCCGTCCCGAACAGGAATACCCACCGGACGTTTTTCTTTTCATTCTCGTAAAGCGCCGGACGGATAAATTTCCACACTTCGAACATCAGGTAAGGGAATGCAAGTACCAGCGCCAGCCAGAAGGACGTCGTCATGTGCGTAAAAAACTGGGTAGCCAGTTTGATATTGATGATTTCGATATTGAATGCCGTATCGCAAAATTCGCTCAGAAAAGAAATGGACGACGCCACGGTACAGAAGAGGCGGTAAGTAATGAAATCGCCCCGCGTCGGTCCCAGGATGATATTGGGAAAGATGCCATCGTCTCCCCGCATGAATGCGAAAAAGCCGATGGCTAAAATGACGAGAGCGAGAATGGAACGGAACAATGTCCAGCGGAGTTCTTCCAAATGATCCCAGAAGGACATTTCATCTTGCTGCTGCGACATATTTGATTACTTGTTATCCGTATCGTCCAGTTTAATATCCTCTTCAATACCTTTCACACCGTCCTTGAAGTTCCGTACTCCCTTTCCGATGCCTTTCATCAGTTCCGGTATCTTCTTTCCGCCAAAAATCAACAGTATGGCAAAAGCAATGACGATAATTTCGCCTGTTCCCAAATTCGGGAGAAATAGTAAATGATTCATTTTGTCTGTATTTAAAAAATTAATAATCTAACTGTTTTCGAAGGGCAAAGATATAATCTTTCCCGGATACGGCGTTTCATTTTCCCGAATTTATTACTTTTGCACCGTCTTAAAAAAATGAAAGAAGAAAAAATGAGAGCATTTGTATTCCCCGGACAGGGGGCTCAATTTGTAGGGATGGGTAAAGATCTATATGACCGGAACCCTTTATCCAGGCGGCTTTTTGAACAGGCCAACGACCTTCTCGGATTCCGTATTACCGACCTTTTGTTTGCCGGAACGGATGAAGATTTGAAGCAAACCAAGGTCACGCAGCCGGCCATTTATCTGCATTCGGTGATTCTGGCCGGGACGCTGGGCGACGATTTCCGTCCGGACATGGCGGCCGGTCATTCGCTGGGCGAGTTTTCGGCGCTGACGGCGGCGCGGGCGCTGTCGTTTGAGGACGGCCTGACGCTGGTTGCCAAGCGGGCGAACGCCATGCAGAAGGCCTGCGAACAGACGCCGTCCACGATGGCGGCTGTCCTGTCGCTGCCGGACGAAGAAGTCGAACGAATCTGCGCCGGTATCACGGACGAAATCGTGGTGTGCGCCAATTACAACTGTCCCGGACAAATCGTTATTTCCGGTACGGAAGCCGGGATTGACGCGGCCTGCGAACAGTTGCTGGCCGCCGGCGCGCGGCGGGCGATGAAACTCAAGGTGGGCGGCGCCTTCCATTCGCCGCTGATGGAACCGGCGCGCGTGGAACTGGAAGAGGCCATCCGGTCGACGGCCTTTCATGCGCCGGCCTTTCCGGTCTATCAGAATGTCGATGCAAAGGCGACGACAGACCCGGAAGTCATCAAGGCGAATTTGATTGCGCAGCTGACGTCCCCGGTGCGCTGGACGCAGAGCGTGCAAAACATGATTGCCGACGGCGCCGACCTTTTCATCGAACTGGGGCCGGGGAATGTATT
>JAISEZ010000062.1 GCA_031263835.1 Tannerella sp. | reverse complement strand
CATTCTCACATTGTCATACGACGTATGTCGATGCGGCCGTGTCGCCGCCCTTGCCTGTCCAGTTGGTGTGGAAGAACTCGCCGCGGGGACGGTCGATACGTTCGTAGGTATGTGCGCCGAAGTAGTCGCGCTGCGCCTGCAGGAGGTTGGCGGGGAGGCGTTCGGTGCGGTAGCCGTCGAAGTAGGTCAGGCCGGCGCTCATCGAGGGGACGGGGATGCCGTTCAGGATGGCGGTCGAGACGACGGTGCGCCAGCTGTCCTGCGCCGCAAGCACTTTCTCGCGGAAGAAGGGGTCGAGCAGCAGGTTGGTCAGGGCGGGATTGCGGTCGAAGGCTTCCTTGATTTTGCCCAGGAAGACGGAACGGATGATGCACCCGCCGCGCCACATGAGGGCGATGCCGCCGTAGTTCAGGTTCCAGCCGTATTCCTTCGCCGCCTCGCGCATCAGCAGGTAACCCTGTGCGTAGGAGACGATTTTGGAGGCGTAGAGGGCGCTCTTCAGGTCGTTGATGAAGGCCGTCCGGTCGCCGGTGAACGGGGGCCGGAGGCTGTTGCCGCCCAGCTCGCGCGAGGCGATGACGCGCTCGTCCTTCTGCGCCGAGAGGCAGCGCGCGAAGACGGATTCGCCAATCAGCGTCAGGGAGATGCCCAGGTCGAGCGCGGCGACGCCCGTCCACTTGCCGGTGCCTTTCTGGCCGGCGGTGTCGAGGATTTTGTCGACGACGGTTTCGCCCTCTTCGTTGCGGTAGGCCAGGATGTCGCGCGTGATTTCAACCAGGTAGCTGTTCAGTTCGCCTTCGTTCCACGTCCGGAACACGTCGTGCATTTCGGGCGCACTCATGCCGAGCAGGTCGCGCATAATCTGGTAGACCTCGCAGATGAGCTGCATGTCGCCGTATTCAATGCCGTTGTGCACCATCTTGACGAAATGCCCGGCGCCGTTTTCGCCCACCCAGTCGCAGCAGGGCGCGCCGTCGGCACGGGCGCAGATGGCCTGAAAGACGGGCTTCACCAGTTCCCAGGCTGCCTTCGAACCGCCGGGCATCATCGAGGGGCCGCGCAGCGCACCTTCTTCGCCGCCCGACACGCCGGTGCCGATGTAGAGCAGTCCCCGGCTTTCGACAAAGGCCGTGCGGCGGACGGTGTCGGGAAAGTGCGTGTTTCCGCCGTCGATAATCACGTCGCCCGGCTCGAGGTGCGGGATGATTTGCTCGATGAAGTCGTCCACCGCCTGGCCGGCCTTGACGAGCATCATGACCTTGCGCGGACGCTTGAGCGAGCGGCACAGTTCCTCAATCGAGTGCGCCCCGATAAAGTTCTTCCCCTTCCCGCGACCGTTCACAAAGGCGTCAACCTTCGAGACGGTGCGGTTGAAAACGCCGACCGTGAAGCCCTTGCTTTCCATGTTCAACACTAAGTTTTCTCCCATTACGGCCAGTCCTATCAGGCCGATGTCTGCTAATTTTTCCATTGCTTTCTTCTATTTATTTATGATGATTAATAATTCCGTATCAATATAATGACAACAAAAACTGCTGTAATAATTCTTCCGTGTGCTTCAATAATTCTTTTCCTCCAATCCGGCCATGCCCCGGAATAACCGTTTTTACACCGGGAAATTTCGCCGTCACTTTTTGAATGGTTTCCGGCCATTCTTCCGGTTTTGCATCCGATAAATTACCGGGGTCTTTGGAATGAAGGTCTTTTACCATACATCCGCCAAACAAAATCTGTTCGGAAGGAATCCATGCGACAATGTTATCCGTTGAATGTCCGGCGCCTAAATAATAGCAGTAAACCTCTATATCATTCAGCTTTAAAGCAAGGGAATCCCTGAATCCCTGTTGTGGAGCAGGCAATCCTTTTTCTTTCAGAATATCAACAGTCATTTGATGGGCATACGATTTCACGCCTTTGGAATGAAGATATTCCATTCCGCCCACACAGTCTTCGTGCCAGTGACCGGGAATGAAGGTGGAAACGCCGGTTTTTAATGAATCGGAAATAAACGCGACCAGTTTTTCGGTTTGAGCATCATTCCACGGGGAATCAAACAGAAATGCCTCTCCTTTATCCACCAGCAATAAACCGTTTGCACCCACTTTCCCGAATGATTGCATTTCCATGTAAGACACATGAACGTATGCTTTTTCCGAAAGTCTTATCAATTCCAAGTCATCGGCAATATGTATTCTCCGGTAACCGGATTGAGCCGGTAAAGAAAATGGCACAAAAGCGAAAAGCAGGAATAATATATTTGTTCTCATATATCTACATATATATCATCTGTCCCGAAATCTATCCGGGGATGCAAGGCCCTTGCTTCCTCCACCGTCATGCGGCAGGGGAGGCCGTCATCATCAGAATATGTTTCCAATACCGTTTCCATTATTAATTTGGTTTTGCTGCAAAGTTACGACGAATCATTTTACTGTACAACATTGAATCCCAATTCCCGCAGCCCGTCGGCGACGGCGGCGTCCACGCCGTTCAGGCGCAGGGTATAGCATC
The DNA here is from genome assembly GCA_031263835.1 of Tannerella sp. GTDB lineage: Bacteria > Bacteroidota > Bacteroidia > Bacteroidales > Tannerellaceae > Tannerella. The sequence goes on along the minus strand of JAISEZ010000062.1, from coordinate 511 downwards.
CGAACTCGCGGCGCGTCCAGTAGCTGCCGCGCTGTTCCTCGAACGTCTCCGGCGACTGCTTCAGCCGGAGGCTGTCTTCCCGGACGGGATACGTATGCGTGACGGCTTCGTAGAACACGTCTTCGGGCGTGCGTCCCGTGCCGTCCAGCGCGAAGGTGACCGGAAAGGGCGGAGGTGGAACCGTCGCCGGATACCAGTCCGGCAGGACGTCCAGCCGGAAGAAGCGGCACAGCTCGCGGATGCAGGCCGCCGTGCCGTTGGCCTTCCCGTCGGACGAGTAGCCGGCGATGTGCGGCGTGCCGACGAATGACTGTGCCAGCAGTTCGGCGTCCGGCGCCGGTTCGCCCTCCCAGACGTCCAGCACGAAGGCGGACAGCTTCGACTGTGCGGCCCGTTTCAGCGCCGCCGAGTCCGTCACCGCCCCGCGCGACGAGTTGATATACACGGCGCCCGCCTTCATCCGCTCGAAGAAAGCGTCCGAGGAGAGATGCCATGTCGGGTATGCGCCGTC
>JAISEZ010000256.1 GCA_031263835.1 Tannerella sp. | reverse complement strand
CATTCTCCATTTCTTCACGCGACTGTTGCAATACGGTAACCGTTTCCGGCCCCATGTTGAACAGCAGGTCAACGATGCTCAGATTCGGGAGAAAGCCGTGTTTCTCTCCGAAAACCTGGGGGTAAGGTTTCGGGAGAAACGTTTTGTCCGTGCCGGGATGTTTGGGCCGGATGGATTCGCGGAAGTCGTTCGGGACGGAAGGCTCATAGGCCGGCGTGAACCGGACGTCGGGATGGAGGTCTGCCAGCTCGCAGACCCGTTGCCGGAGCGCTTCGTTGAAATCGAACAGGAAGTCGAACTTCCGGGCGTATAACGGCGCAAAATCATCCTGACAGTATTCGAAAAACGGACTCAGGCCGTAGGCCGACGTCAGCGCCTGCCAGTGGAGATGGCGCCAGTGTCCGTGGTCGGAGATGCGGACGTCCCGCATCAGGCATTTTTCCGTCGGGGGCTTTTCGACGGGTACCGTCAGGGCCTGCACGCCGTTCGCGCCGGCAATCAGGCAGCGGTTGCGGTACGTCTGTTTCAGGTAGTTTTCCGCCGTTTCAAGAAAGACCGTTTCATACGGCAGCAGCTTTGTATAGTACTGCACCGGCGCCAGATAGGCCGAAGAAAGATAGACCGCCGCCATCAGCGTATCCGCTTGAAAATCCGTTTGCGGTCATGGCTGAACCAGCAGAACCAGACGTTCCCCACCACCCGGCCTTCGGGAATCAGCCCCAGGTGACGCGAATCCACGGCTTCTTCCGGCCCGTCGGACAGCATCCAGTAATAATTCTGCCGGAAACGGAACGTCGTCGCCTTCCGGCCGTCTATCCACAGTTCCCCGTCGCGCACCGTCGCCCGGCCGTCCGTCTCGCGGCGGATAGCGTCCCGGTACAGTTTCAGGGAAATGGAATCCGGACGGCAGACATAGCCGTTGAACGGAACGACGAACGCATAACTCGCAAACGAATCCGCAAGCGGTTCCATCTTCACGATGGACGGCAGATTTTCCCGAATCATCCGCTCTTCTTCGGACGTCAGGCGGATGGTCAGGTTCTGCATGTCTTCCGCCACGTTCCGGCAGGGAATATCCAGCTGTTTCATGACTTCCAGCAGCGTGGCCCTGATGTCTTTCCGGATACGGAACGCGCGTACCGGCGCGGGGGCGTCCGGGAAGTGTCGCTCCCCCACCCGGAAGCCGTCGGAGGTGATGTGTACCGTGTCGCCGGGCATGCCCGCGCAGCGGCTGAGCAATAACGCCGTCGAACCGGCGTCGCCGGCAGGAGGACGGAACAGGACAATCCGGTTGCGTCCCGGATTGTCCGGACTGCGCACCTTGTTCGCCAGCACGAAATCGCCCTTCTGCAGCGCCTCGCCCATGGAAGCGGTCGAGATGCGGTACGAACCGGCGCAAAAGATGCGCAACGCCGCCGCCGTCAGGATGATCAGCAGCAGACCGACCGCGTATGGCAGTGAACGACGCGTCCTCCCTGTCCGGTTCATACGGATTTCATCCTTGAATCCTGATTTTCTCAATCCGCGTGCACCATCCGGAATAACCGGCTCCAGCGGATAGCGCCGTTGAAGAGGCCGCGATCCTTGTCAATCGAGAGCCATATCAGGATGGGCTTGCCGACGATGTGGTCTTCGGGAACGAAACCCCATGAGCGGCTGTCCGCGCTGTTGTGGCGGTTGTCGCCCATCATGAAATAGTAGTCGTAGCGGAACGTGTAGGCCGTTTCCGGCTTGCCGTTGATGAGGACTTTCCCGTCCGGAAACACTTCCAGCGTATTGCCCTCGTAGTTCCGGATGCAGCGGCTGTAGAGCGCCAGATTCCGTTCGTCCAGCGTGACGGTGGCGCCTTTTTCCGGAATCCAGATCGGGCCGAAGTTGTCGCGCGTCCAGCCCGTCCGGTAGCTGACCGGATAAACCGTGCTCCATTCGTCTTCCTCAATCTTCACCCGCTTCACCGTCGGTATTTTTTTCACGCTCTCCAGCGCCTTCGCCGTGAGCGGCACGCAGTACACCGGATTGAAACGGCCTGCCGCGTCGGGCTGGAAGCCCAGATAGAGCAGCATCTGATAATAGCCGGCGTTGGCGGAAAGCAGCTTCCGGTCGCTTTTGCTGACGTCCAGCAGGCGGAACTGTTCCTCCGTCAGCATGGAGCCGTCCGTCTCCACATAATAATTGAACTGCAACTTCTCCGGATTCTCCACCGCTGCGCCGTCAATGAAAAGCTGGTTGTCGACGATTGCCAGCGAATCGCCGGGCATGCCCACGCATCGCTTGACGTAATTCTCCCGCTTGTCCACCGGACGGTAAATCACGTCGCCATACCGGGCTTTGTCGGCGAAAACCGTCTCCCGGCCAGGATCCTCGAGCAGCGTGTAATAGTCGGGATTCGTCATGTTCAGCGCGACCGTATCGCCGGCCGGGAAATTGAACACCACAATGTCATTGCGCTTCAGCGTTCCCGTACCCTTCACCCGCTTGTAGCCCCACTCCGGCCAGTCGAGGTAGGACTTGCAGTTGAAAAAGGGCAGCGTATTCTGCACCAGGGGAAACGAAATCGGCGTATTCGGCACCCGCGGGCCGTAACTCAGCTTGCTGACGAACAGGTAGTCGCCCACCAGCAGCGTCTTTTCCAGCGAGGAACTGGGTATCTGGTAATTTTGAAACACGAACAGGTTAATCAGATACACGGCGATCAGCGCAAACAGAATATCGTCCACCCAGTTCAGCGCTTCACGCACCTTCGGACGTTTCGACCTTTTCCACGCTCCCCACGGGATAAAGCGGGTCAGGAATATATCCGCCAGCACGGCAAGGCCGAACAGCAGCCACAGGTTTTCCATCCAGACGGAAAACAGAATATACAGCGCCGACCAGCATCCGAAACCGATCCACTGTCTTTTTGAAATCTTTTTCATTCTATCTTTGGTTTAATTGATACAAACTGTGCGGGGAACGGCATCATTTCCCCAGATGAAGTAAATCGTCCATTCCCAGCCATCCTTTCCGTCCGGCGGTGAACTCGGCGGCAAGCACGGCGCCCAGCGCAAATCCCGCGCGGCTTTTTGCGCTGTGACTGATGCGGATATAATCGACGTCCGAATCATACGTCACTTCGTGAATGCCGGGCACTTCGCCTTCGCGAATGGCGTCGATCACCAGATCGGCCGGGTCGCCCGTTTCGCAGAGCGTCCACCGCTTTTTCCGATCCAGCTGTGCGAGCAGGTCGCCGGCCAGCGTGAGCGCCGTACCGCTCGGCGCATCCAGCTTGTGGATGTGGTGCGTTTCCGAAAGGCGGACGCCGTAAGCCGGAAAGCCGTTCATCAGCCGGGCCAGACAGCGGTTCAGCGCAAAGAACAGATTGACGCCGATGCTGTAGTTGGAAGCGTAGAAAAACGTTTGCCCGTCTTTTTCGCAAATGGCGCGGACTTCGTCCATCCGTTCCAGCCAGCCGGTCGTCCCGGCCACCACGGGCACATTCGCCGCAAAACACGCCATGAAATTGTCGAACGCTGCCGCCGGAGTTGAAAACTCAATCGCCACGTCAGCGCTTCTGAACGCTTCCGAATGGAAGTCGTCCCTGTTGTCCACATCAATGATCGACACAATCTCGTGTCCCCGTTCCAATGCAATCTGCTCGATGGCTTTACCCATCTTGCCGTAACCTGTAAGAGCTATTTTCATTTGTAAAATCATTAAAAATCCTGCTTCCGTATTTGTTTTTACGTGCCACAAGCGTGCAAATATAAAGATTTTGTATTAGATTTGGGCATTTAATCTTCGAAAGGAACATAAAAATGGAACGTTTACTGCAATATGTATGGAAATACAGGCTTTATGACGGGGCCGGCCTGTGTACGGCGGAGGGCCTTCCGGTCACGGTGATTGACCCCGGTATCCAGAATCCGGATGCGGGGCCGGACTTTTTCAATGCCAAAATCCGCATTGACGGCGCCGTCTGGGCCGGATGCGTGGAAATTCACCGCAAAGCCTCCGAGTGGCACGCGCACCGTCACGACCGCGATCCGGCCTACGATGCGGTCATCCTGCACGTCGTGGAGGAGGACGACACGCCGGTTCGACGGACGAACGGCGAAATCGTCCGGACGGCCGTTATCCGCGTGCCGGACGGCGTGAGGGAACACATGGCGTGGCTGCTTTCGCGCGACACGCCGACGCCCTGTCTCGGACGCATCCGCGAAGTCGAACCCGTGCACCTGTCGGCCTGGCTGAGCGCGCTGGTCAGCGAACGGCTGGAACGGAAAACGGACGCCATCCTCCAGCTGCTGGAACGTCATGACGGCGACTGGAACGAGGTCTTTTACATCACGCTGATGCGCAACTTCGGATTCGCCACCAACAGCGACGCCTTCGAATGGCTGGCCGAAAGCCTTCCGTTCCACTGCATCCGCAAGCATCGAAACAGCCGCCTGTCCGTGGAAGCGCTGCTGTTCGGGCAGGCCGGCCTGCTGGCCGAAGCGTGCGACGACCCGTACTGCCGGCTGCTGCAGCGGGAATATGCGTTTCTGCAAACGAAGTACGGCCTGAAACCGGTCGAAGGATTTCTGTTCAGGAAGCTCCGGACGCGCCCGGTCAATTTTCCGCATGTCCGGCTGGCGCAACTGGCCGCCATCTGGTCGGCGAACGATACGCTGTTTTCCGAAATACTGGAAAACAGCCGTCCGGAGATGCTGAAAGAGCGTTTCGACGTATCCGTGTCCGACTACTGGGAAACGCACTATCATTTCGGGGCAGCTTCGCCGAAGGGGAAAAAAAAGATTGGCGCCGCTACGGTGTACCTTATCTTAATAAACACGGCGGTTCCCGTGCTGTTTGCCTGCGGGAAGAAAAAACGGCTGCCGGAATACGCCGCACGGGCGCTGCAACTGCTGGAAGACCTCCCGCCGGAACGCAACAGTCCCGTCAAAATGTTCACGGAAGCCGGCGTCGAGGTGAAAAATGCCGCCGATACACAGGCGCTCATCCAGCTGCGACGCGAATACTGCGAAAAAAAGAAATGCCTCTACTGCCGCATCGCATATCACCTGATACGGAAACAGTGATTAATGGTTAGTGGTTAATGGTTAATGGTTAATGGTTAACGGTTAGTGATTAGTGGTGCGAATCGGCAGTAGCGACGAAGTGTTTTAGAGACGCGATGCATCGCGTCTCTACGGCTGTCATAAAACCGTTTTTATGTAAATATCTCCTTTTTTCCGGCCAGCAGCGTGTTCCGCATCAGGGAGATGATGGTCATTGGCCCGACACCGCCCGGGACAGGCGTGATGTAGCTGCATTTCGGGGCGACCTCGCTGAAACAGACGTCGCCGGTCAACCGGTATCCGCTTTTGGTGACGCTGCTCGGCAGGCGCGTCGTACCGACATCAATGACCGCGGCGCCATCCTTCACCATGTCGGCTTTCAGAAATTCGGGTACGCCCAGCGCTACAATAATAATATCCGCACGCAGGCACATTTCTTTCAGGTTTTCCGAACGGCTGTGACATACCGTCACCGTGCAATCGCCCGGATAGCCTTTCTGCATCATCAGCATGGCCACGGGTTTGCCGACAATGTTGCTGCGCCCCAGTACGACGCAGTGTTTGCCACGGGTTTCGATGCGATAGCGTTTCAGCAGTTCCAGAATGCCGGCCGGCGTTGCCGACCTGAAACAGGGCAGTCCGAGCGACATCCGCCCGACGTTGACGGGGTGAAAGCCATCGACGTCTTTCCTGTAATCAATGGCTTCAATGACTTTCTGTTCGGAAATGTGCGCCGGCAGAGGCAGCTGGACGATGAATCCATCCACGTCCGCATCCCTGTTCAATTCATCCACCCTGCGCAGCAGTTCGTCTTCCGTCACATCCGTTTCATACCGAATCAGCGTTGATTTGAATCCGATTTCCCCGCAGTTCTTCACCTTACTGGCTACGTAAGTTTCGCTTCCGCCGTCATGCCCCACCAGAATCGCAGCCAGGTGAGGGATTTTACCTCCCGTCCGTTTGATGTTTGCCACTTCGTCAGCCAGTTCCTTCCTGATTTCTGCGGCAATGGCTTTGCCGTCTATTAACTGATATTTTTTCCGTTCGTCCATACCTGTCTTTTTTATTTTGCGTCCTGCATTGGAGTTTTAAATCCCTGCATCCGTTTTTTATCTTCTTCTGGAAGGCTGCATTTTCCGGGCGCCGGGTTTGGCAGGCCCGGAGACCATGCGCATCATTCTGCGTATCTCTTCCATCTGTTTGAGCAGCCGGTTCACGTCCTGTACCGAAGAGCCGCTGCCCGTCGCAATCCGCTGCCTGCGCGAACCGTCCAAAATGGCCGGACTGGAACGTTCCGCCGGCGTCATGGAATGGATCATTGCCTCGATGCGGACAAAGGCGTTATCATCAATATCCATGTTTTTAATGGCTTTGCCGATGCCGGGCAGCATGGAGGCCAGGTCTTTCAGATTCCCCATCCGTTTGACCTGCCGGATCTGGCTGAGGAAATCATTGAAATCGAATTGGTTCTTCGCTATCTTCTTTTGCAGTCGCCGGGCTTCCTCTTCGTCGAACTGCTCCTGGGCGCGTTCCACCAGCGAGACGACGTCGCCCATGCCGAGGATGCGGCTGGCCATGCGTTCGGGGTGAAAGACATCCAGCGCATCCATTTTTTCGCCGGTGCCGATGAACTTGATCGGCTTGTCAACCACCGTACGGATGGATAACGCCGCGCCGCCCCGCGTGTCGCCGTCGAGCTTGGTCAGTACAACCCCGTCGAAGTCCAGCCGTTCATTAAATTCCCTGGCTGTATTGACGGCGTCCTGTCCGGTCATGGAATCGACGACAAACAGGATTTCGTCCGGCTGCACGGCTTTTTTGATGGCGGCGATCTCCTGCATCATCTGCTCGTCGATTGCCAGACGGCCGGCCGTGTCGATAATCACCGTATCATGCCCCTTTTTCCGGGCCTCCGCAAGGGAATGAAGCGCGATTTCCACCGGATTCCCGTTTTCCGCTTCGGAATAAACCGGCACGCCGATTTGTTCGCCCAGAATGTGCAGCTGTTCAATAGCCGCCGGCCGGTAAACGTCGCACGCTACCAGCAGGGGATTCTTTCCTCTTTTGTTTTTCAGCAGGCTGGCCAGCTTTCCGGAAAACGTGGTTTTACCCGAACCTTGCAGACCGGACATCAGAATGACCGCCGGCGAACCTTTCAGCCGGATTTCTTCCGCCGTACCGCCCATCAGTTGCGCCAGTTCGTCGTGCACGATCTTGATCATCAGCTGTCCCGGCTTGATGGACGTCAATACGTTTTGTCCCAGCGCCTTTTCCCTGACCGTATCGGTAAACTGCCTTGCCACCCTGTAGTTCACGTCGGCGTCCAGCAGCGCCCGGCGGATATCCTTGAGTGTTTCGGCCACATTCAGTTCCGTAATCCGGCCTTCCCCCCGCAGCAGTTTCAGGGAGCGATCCAGCCTGTCACTTAAATTTTCAAACATATAAATCCTGTATCTTCTTGAATTGAACGGCAAAAGTACGAAAAATCCGGGGAAAGCGGGGCGTTTCCGGCAGATTT
>JAISEZ010000148.1 GCA_031263835.1 Tannerella sp. | reverse complement strand
GGGCGAAACAGGGCGTGCTGCTGCTCAATGCCACGCTGACCGTACGGGCGCATGTTGCCGGTTCGCATCAGAACAAAGGCTGGGAAACGTTTACCGACGCCGTCATCGACCGGCTGAATGCGGAACGCAGGCATATCGTATATCTGTTATGGGGTTCCTACGCCCAGCGGAAAGGCGGTATCATCAACGCCTCCCGCAACCTGGTGCTGAAGTCGGCGCATCCTTCGCCGCTCTCGGCTTACCGGGGATTTTTCGGAAACAAACATTTCAGCCAGACCAACGACTACCTGATAGCCTCCGGACAAACCCCTATCGAATGGTGAGTTTCATGTCGAACGGGCGCTGTTCACTACTGGCAAACCGGAACTGTTCAGCACGCAGATTCGCGGGATTTAGCGACGTCGCCAAAACATTTGGCGATGTACGGCTACATGGCGTTTCCTTCACGCCTCGCCAGTCACTCATCATTAACCGTTAACCACTAACCACTAATCACTAATCACTAACCACTAATCACTACAACGGTATCATGTAGGTAAGTTTGGCGGAAATCACCTGAGAGGAGGCTTTGGAAAAGACGTCCTGATGGCGGGTGTTGTAGAAATCGCTCAAGGCATAGTAGTAGCGTCCTTCCAGCAGAAAATATCCGATACGGGTACGGATTTCCAGTCCGGGGCCGCCTCCGATACCCCATTCAAACCTTTTGTCGGCATACAGGGTATGCTGTTCGTTGATGTTCTGGGGCGCAGCGCCGTTCAGGTTGTCCGTCGTATGTTCGCCGAGCAGGAAACCGATCTGCGGCCCCAGATTGACGAAAAAGCGGATACGGCTACCGCCAAAATAAATGTGCGTCAGGAAAGGGAGTTCCACATAATTCATCCGTCGCTGGAAGCGGTAGTTCGCGCCTTCCGGCACCTCCAGCTCGTCGAAGTTTTCCTTCCAGCCCTGCTGCTTGAAATTCAATTCCACCTGCAGGCCGAGGTTTTTCTCCGTAATCCAGCGAAGCGTCAGGCCGCCCAGGTACCCCCTCAGCATATCCTCCTGCACCTTCGGCGAAAAACCGACGGACGCAAACGTTACACCGCTCGACGCGCCGACCGTCCACTCCGGACGGAAGCCGTTCTGCGCCCGGCCGCCGGAAACGGCGGCGAACGACAGCAAACCCGCTAAAAAAACGATTCCCGGTTTCATCATTCGGAGCGTGTAATGGTAAAATCGCGGTTGAAACGGACGATATACAGGTTCGTATTGATGAAACCGCCCCAGTTGTTGACGCGCTCGAAATGAAAACCGGTCTGGATGCTGGGATAGGAGAGGTTCTGTATGTTCCCCTCAAAATTGACGCCGTATTTATGAATGGCCGAGATGAAGAATACCCCCGTATCAAATCCCAGCATCGCATACCTGGGATAGTTCGAAACCATGTTCTTTTTGTACCAGTAGCTGTATTTGGCATTGAAGCGCTGCACCTCCCTCGACAGGTTGTTTGCATAGAAGGAGGTGTAGATATGGGTGTTGAGCACGAAAAAGTCTTCCAGAAAATCCGTGTACATCTGCCATTCCGGATAGCCGAACAGCGTCAGGCGGTATTCCGGCTTGCTGTCGGCCAGCGTCCGGAGCGGGGCCTTGATTTTGCGGAGGGCGTCGATGGAGGAAGATACCGGCACGATGATGTTCGGCCGGGTCGTTACCAGCATGGCGGCCAGGTCGTTCGCAAACGAAGCGGCACTGAACGAAAGCTCCCGGAAGGCGATGTTCCGTTCCCTCATGTCGGCCTTGAAGGTGTTGACGAAGAGCGTTTTTTCGTCCCTGTCGTGCGTATTGAGCAGGATGATATTGCAGTCGGAAAACAGCGCGCAGGCACGGGCCGTGGCATACGAAAACAGATACTGGTAAGGCGTATTGACCTGAAAGATACTGGCGTTGCCCGAGGTCAGCCGGTCGCATTTCGAGTAGGAAGGCACCACGTACTTGATGCCGTTTTTCAGGGCAAACTCTCCGATCTGTTCGATCTGTTCGTTCGTGACGCCGCCAATCAGCAGGTTCGACTTCCTCAGCGCGTCATTTTCCAGCGTTGTCCGCAGTTTCTGGCCCGTGTCGCCGATGTCGTGCACGGACAGCTCGACGGCCATGCCTGAACTGCGCATGCTGTCCACGGCCAGCAGGAACCCTTCGTAGTATTCCAGAAAACGGCCGGCATGCTGGCTGTTGTTCACCTGAAAGGGCAGCAGCAGGGCGATTCGGGCGACATTTGTTTTCCGGATTTCATTGCGCGACGTCATCACGGCGTCCAGGTCAAACTCCTCCTGTTCGGGCGCAATCGTCACGGATTCCTCCGTTTCCACCGGGATGACGATCAACATGCCGGCCTTCAGCCCCGCCTTCAGTTCCGGATTATACCGGAGCAGCTGGTCGCTCGTGATGTTGAACTGCCTGCATATCCCGTAGAGGGTTTCTTTTTTCTTGATGGTATATTCGACTTTCCGGACGACGGTTCGGGTCACGGTGGTCGGTTCCGACTGTATTTTGGCGGCCGGAATGCGGATGGTCTTCCCCGCGGCGAAGGACTGGAACGTCAGTCCCGGATTGGCGTCCGAGATGTCTTCCGCCGGTATCCGGTAGCGTTTGGACACGCCGTAGAGAGTCTCTCCCTGTTGAATCGTGTGATACACATACATCTCATCCTTCCGGTCCTCCGAAAGCGCCCCCACCTCCTTCTGCGGGATTTTCAGCTTTTCCCCGGTCTTGACATACAGCCGGCTCGAAGGATTCAGCCGGTAGATATCCTCCTCGGACACGTCATACATAAGCGCAATGGAATACACGGTCTGTCCGTGTTCCACCGTATGATAGAACTGTTTGTCGTCAGATCGCGTCTGCGAAAATAACGGCTGCTGTGCCGCGAGACACAGCGAAAATACTATTAAACAGGATTTAATTCCATCCATAACCCTAAAATTTAGGGCAAATATACTATTAGTTTGCGGATAAACAAAGAATGGGGTGATTCTATGTTCCCATCCAAATTAGTTCCCCTAAAAAACATTAACGCTCATACACTTTCTTTATCCAGTGAATTATTACAGTCTGCCGGATAAAAATTTCCAGTTCCAACGATCGCAAAAATACGATGCACCGGTTTGTTTCTTATGTTGTTGGCAGTCAACCGGTCATTTTCAATTTGTCGCACCCACAATCTTTGGATTGTGGGTGCGACATTTTGAATTGCCTTAAGAAACTGTTTAAATTTTATTGCGAATAAATTCTATTGAGCATCAAAGCGATAAAGGCCAGACGTATCATAGCTTCACTTGTAGAAACCTTATACCCGTAATCTTTGGCCGGCCTGCGAAAATTTTCCAGCCATGAGAATGCCCTCTCCACGACCCGTCGTTCAGGCAGGGGCTTGAATCCGGTTGACTTGTCTGACCGCAGGGTGATTTCCATGTCCCACCCGAGGTCATTTTTGACATCCTCTACCGGCTCGCCCCGGTAACCCCCGTCCGCATAAATCTTCTTCATTCGCTCAAAACGGCCACTCAGGGAGTTGATCACCCTGAAGCCGGCCCTGCCGTCATTTTCGTTGGCCGCGTGTATTTCAACCGTCAGCAGTAAACCG
>JAISEZ010000006.1 GCA_031263835.1 Tannerella sp. | reverse complement strand
AAAACACGGCGTTCCGCCGGAGAACCGGCCTCCGTGTTCTCTGTGTCTCCGTGTTTCAAAAATTCAGTATTTCCGGTAGAAACTGCCATCGTGCCGGTGCACAAAACCATATCGCGTCAAGTATAAGCAACCATTGACTTTGTCTGTACATAAACCTCTTTACCCACACGATTCGTTATAGAGCCTTCTCTCATTTGCTCATTTTTCACAATAACCGCCTGTCTTGAGCGTTAGTAATGGTATGATGAGACAACGGAATACAGGAATTTATCTGCTGGGATGCATGGTCTTTGGCCTGCTTTTCGCATGTAAAACGCCGAAATTGAGTCAGGCGGAAGAGAAGCAGCGCCTCGGCGAATATTATGGCGCAGCCGAGATATACCGCAAGCTGTACGCGAAATCGAAGCCGGACCAAAAGGAACTGCGCGCGTATGTCGCCTACCGGCTGGGGGACTGTAACCGGCTGATAGGTAACATCCCGCGGGCGGTCAGCGCCTACCAGAACGCCTGGCGGTACGAGTATCCGGACAGCACGCTGCTGCTGCGTCTGGGGCAGGTGTACCACCGGAGCGGACGCTATCCCGAAGCCTATCGCCACTACAGGGCCTATCTGCACCTGAATCCCCAGAGCCAGCTTGCGGCCAATGCCGTTCAGGGCTGCCGGAGGTCGGACGAGTGGCTGGAGCATCCGACCCTGCATCAGGTCAGCCGGATGGAAATCTTCAACTCGAGACGGAGCGAATTTGCGCCCATGCTCTATGGCGAGCAGTATGACCAGCTTTATTTCTGTTCGGCGCGGGGCAACGTCCACAGGGATTCCATCAACGGCATCACCGGATTGAAGAACAATGCTTTTTTTGTCTCGAAGAAAAATGAAAACGGCGTGTGGCAGAAGCCGGAGGAAATAACCGACGCCATCGCCGCCGGCTACGACCAGGGGACGCCGTCGTTTTCGAAAGACGGCAACACGATGTATTATACCTACTGCGGAGAGGACGCCGCCGAACCGCGGACGGCGGAAATCTACGTATCCTCGCGAAGCGGCGCTTCATGGGGCAAGGGACAGCGCGCTCCCATCGTGAAGGATTCCATTACGCTGCTGGCGCATCCGGCCGCCTCGCCGGACGGGGCCTACCTGTATTATGTGGCGGACGCAATCGGCGGGTATGGCGGCAAGGACTTGTTCCGGTCGCGGCTGGTGGGCGCAAACGATTTCGGGCCGATGGAAAATCTGGGGCCGGAAATCAATACGGACGGGGACGAACTGTTTCCCTATGTGCGCGATTCCGTCACGCTGTATTTTGCCTCCAGCGGACATCCCGGACTGGGCGGACTGGATATTTTCAGGGCGACACTGGACAGTACCGGCAAATGGAACGTCGAAAACATGGGAGCGCCGGTCAACTCGATGGCGGACGATTTCGGCATTACGTTTGCGGGACAGCGGGAGCAGGGCTTCTTCTCCTCCAACCGGGGCGACGCGCGCGGATGGGACCACATCTATTCGTTCGAGTATCCGACGGTTACGATTTTCATCGAAGGGTATGTAGCCAGTAATGAAGAAGAAGTGATTGAAAATGCGACCGTGCGGATTGTCGGCCGGGACGGACTGAACGTGAAAGTCCCGGTCAAGCCGGACGGTTCCTACCGGGTCGAGCTGGAACGCGACATCAGTTACGTCATGATGGCGAACGCGCCGAATTACCTGAATCAGAACTTTGAACTTAAAACGGATGCGGAAGAAAAGGACGAGACCTATTACGTCGATTTTTATCTGTCGCCCGTTGACCGGCCGGTCGTGGTGGAAAACATATTCTACGATTTCGACAGGGCGACCCTGCGGCCGGAATCCAGAGAAGCGCTTGACGGTCTTGTCAAAATACTGAATGACAATCCGAATGTGACGATTGAACTGGGTGCACACACCGACCGCAAAGGTTCGGATGCATACAATGAAAAACTGGCGCAGCGGCGTGCGCAGTCGGTTGTGGATTACCTGATTGGAGCCGGGATTGATGCGGCGCGTCTGGTAGCAAAAGGCTACGGCGAGAGTGTCCCGAAGCTGATTAACGCCCGGCTGGCGGAACAGTATGATTTCCTGCCGGAAGGCACTGTCCTGACAGAGGATTTTGTCGATACACTGACGCCCGAACAGCAGGAAATCGCCGACCAGCTCAACCGGCGTACGGAGTTTCTGGTGACGGGACTGGAATATAATCTCAAATAATTAATGGTTAGTGGTTAATGGTTAATGGTTAATGGTTAATGGTTAACGGTTAATGGTTTGCGCATGTAGGGGCGAACCTGTGTGTTCGCCCTGCTAAGGCATGGTCCGGAAATGTGCTGTTTATTTCCAGACAATGCCTGACTGCTGATTCGCATAATTAATCATTATCCAAAACGCAGGTCTCCAATGGACATTTTGGGTTTATACTGCATGCGGTACGGGATACTGTCGGCTGGAATGAGATGTTACTCCCGCCTGGAACTAAATGTTATACTGCACACGGGATGGTTTTGTGCATTCCCCTGTAGGGAACCATATCAATAGAAAAACGTGTGCCGCTCATTTGTTATTCCCCGTAAGGGGATTCATAAATAAGAAATGAATGCCCTACGGGCAATAAAAACGGGCTTGCCGCTCTTCCTGTCTATTGATATAAATGCCCTATGGGCAATGCACAAAACCAAGCCGTGCGAAGTATCGTTTCAGGGCAAACGCACGAAATTATCATCATTCCGCCTGCCTGAAAGGCAGGATTTTTATAACCGCAGGTCGATGACCTGCGGAGAGTAGAGACGCGATGCATCGCGTCTCTACAGCGCACCTGTATTGTATAACAGTCAGGGGGCGCATCTGTTTCGGGCCGTCCCTGCTGTCCCTATTGTCCCCCGACGCCGTCAGGCGTCGAACATGGACCACCCCCTGCAAGCCGCAGCTCGACGTAGAGACGCGATGCGTCGCGTCTCTATCTGAAATGCGTCCGGAGAAGACATCGCGAACCACATTTCGAACACACTTCGAAGGAAGTCCGACGCAAAAATCCGCCGGAATTACATATATGCCAACCGATTTTACAAAAATATAGACAACATCATTTACACTTTGCGAGAAAAGAAAGAGGCCGTCCTTTTCAGACAGCCTCTTACAGATAAATTTAACCGTACAAATAATTCAACCGGTTTTCAGACCGGTTCTGCTTGAACCGTTTCCATACAGTTACAGCGATGTCTTTACCGTTCCTTTGTACTGGGAAGAATTGGTAAGGTCGCGCGCCCAGAAAATCACTTCCCAGTTGCCTTTACCCTGCTCGAAACCCACGGATGAACGTTCGTTGGGAATATTCGGATTGCGATCATGTTCGCTTGCCGGGATGATAAGACGGTTTGGCAGCACTTTCGTCGAGTTTGAACCCGAACGGTAGCCATAGTACAAATTGTCGGGGATACCTGTACGGCGCAAACTGTTGAATGTCTCTACCGTATTAAAAACCGTGTTATGAACCCAGAACTGTTCATAAACAAGTTTCAATTTGTCGGTCGTCGAAACAGCTGCATCCCATTTGGCTTTGGCATAAGCGGTAATTTTTGCATCCGTCCAGTCGGCTGCCCACTGCGTACCTTCGCCTGCAACCACAGCGCTGCGAAGCGCCGATTCGCCCGTAGCATCGGATTCGGCATTCACCGTTGCATACATCTTCACCGATTCCAGAACAGCGTCTTTAAATGCTGTTTCCGCATCGCCCGAAACGATTCCACGCAGAATGGCTTCCGCTTTGTAGAACAGTATTTCGGAAGGAGTGATGACGTATCCTTTCATTCTGCGATTGTCCCTGAACGAACGCTCATTATGCGAAGACATCTGTTTGATGCCGTTGTCACCGTCACCGTCGCCGGCAATGAGCGGGCGTACAATCGAATTATCATCGCGGGGATTCACGCCAACATACTTTCCTTCACGGGTTCCGCCCTGAACAGGGTCGAATATCAGAGGCAAACGCGGGTCGTCGGCATCGGCAGTATAGAGGCTGTCCTGATTCAAATCCAGACGCAGGAGTAAAGCCTCGCCGGCAGTACAGCGCATCGCCCAGTTTTTGCCGTTCTGATTTCCGTCATGATTGGTCAGAGTGGTCCACCAGCCGTTGGGAGAGGTCGAGAAATTGTTCTCCACATAGATCTGGTTATCTACGCCTGTTACAACAGGATATTTACCGGGGTCTCCCAGTATATCGGCGATAATCCGTTTTGCGTCCGACACCATGGTGTTGTCGGGATTGGTGTAATCTTCCGCACCCGAAAGCCGTATGGCACAGCGCAGGCGAAGCGAATTGACATAAACGCGCCACTGGGTCATATCACCCCGATTGAGCCAGTCGGTCGATGCGGCAACACTTCCGCCGTTTGCCAGTTCGGTGTTGACTTCGTCCAGTTCGGTAAGCACCTTTTGATAGAGCGTCTTTGTGTCGTCCAGCTGTGGAAGGACAATCTCGCCGGTAAGCGGGAAAAGTCCCACCTCTTCGAACGGCAGTTTGCCGAACTCGTCGAGTGTCTGAAACAGCACGTGCAGCATAACCGCTCTTCCGCAAAGCTCATACGCTTTATAAACCGACTGGTCTGCGGAATTGTCAAATTCTTTTTTGAGCAGCTTATACTGGGTCAACACTCTTAAATACCGTCCGTAACTGCCGTCAACCTGCATCTGGTTGCTTTCATACATATCGTCGTCGGGACGTGAACCCCATGTCTGCGCCCAGATACCGAAAGCCGGGTCATGGACGAAATACCGTCCGTATCCAAGTCTCAGGAATTCGTTCGACTCTTCCAGTACGCCGGTAAAAACCTGTTCTATCGTGACGGAAGTGACTTTGGAGGGGTCTTTGTATTTACTCGAAAAATCCTCGTCGCTGCAATTAAAAAAAGTGAACAGAGCAGCGCACATCGTACCTATTACTATTATCTTTTTCATATTCCTTGAAAATTATACTGTTAAAAACTTGCTCTTAAAGAAAGGCCTATCGTGCGGGTAGCCGCTACAGCTTTACCCAAATCGCCCGCGCCGAGCCATCGCGTACTCACCGACGAAGCTTCGGCGTCGAAATTCGGCATATTTTTGAATACGTAAAACAAATTACGTCCAAACAGCGACAGACTCAGGCTGTTGCAGCCGAACTTCCGGGTAATCGGTTTCGGCAGCATGTAACTGAGTGATAATTCACGGCATTTCAAATATGAATTGTCATACAGATCATCCACATAGTCGCCTCCGCCACCCCAGGAATTATACATTGTAGTGTAGTAATTGCTTGAGGGGACTACCTTGGAAACTTCGGAATATTTGCTTCCGTCTTTATCGACAATGCTTCCGTTGGGGTCTGACTGTACGCCGTTCAAAGGCACGCCGTCATAATAGGTGATGCCTCCCGCCGGTACTGCGCCTGCAACGATATTCTCCAGACTGTGTCCGCCCTCGAAATGGTATGGCACGCCGCCATGCGCGGCATCCCTGTATTGAAGGGATTTTTCGCTGATACCCATTCTTGTGGAATACGTTTGCCACTGGTCAAGCACCAGACCGCCGATCGTAAAGTCAAACATCATGTCGAGTGTAAAGCTCTTATACGAGAGAGACGAGGCAAAACCGCCCACTCCTGTCGGCAGCAGATTGCCTGCATACGAATAGTTTTCATCTCCGGTAGCCATTGTGTATCCTGCATCTCCTACCACTTTCATTCCGTTCACTTCCTTGCGTCTCCAAAGATAAACGTCGCCCATGGGACGCCCGGCATACGAACGGATTTCCATACCCGATCCCGTATTTCCGAGTCCGCCTCCGTTTTTAAGGAATGGCAGATCATCCGGGAGTTTTGTGATTTCGTTGCGGTTGGCTGCATAATTGAAACGCAAATTCCAGTACCAGTCCTTCGTTTCAACCGGCACGACATTCAGCGTCAATTCCACGCCGGCGTTCTGCAATTCGCCCACATTTCTCCAGTATCTGCTGATACCGGTCGAAGAGGCTACATCGTACTGCAACAGCTGGTCAACGATTTTGTTGTTGTAGTATGAAACTTCAAAGCCCAGACGGCTGTTGAAAAACCGGCTTTCCAGCCCGACTTCAAATTCGTACTTTGTTTCGGGTTTCAGGTTTTCGTTACCGTAGGAGCTTGGAAT
>JAISEZ010000046.1 GCA_031263835.1 Tannerella sp. | reverse complement strand
GAACTGCCGTTTCCTGTTGCGCCGGCTTTTACATACCAAACGGCTGAAAAGGCTGCATTAATTTGAAAAAAAGAGAAAAGGACTGCCAACGTACAAATACACACACTTCGCATAATATTCACATTTTAAAGGTGATTTAAAAACCGGAGGGCAAAGATAAAGAAAAATATTCGGGGAAGCAGAATTATTGCACAAAAACTGTGAACATCAGTTCCTCGGCGATCATGTTCCGGATATCTCTTATTCGGCAATTTTGCCAGGGCATACATATCATATAGAAAAACAGTTCAAATCACAACGAAAGAGGCCGTCTCAAAAGCCAGACAGCCTCACATGTACCCGGCCAATATGTCCCCGGCCCGTAACGGGTTGCCTGTTTTTTTTCCTGAAAAGAAGATTTTTTTTCCGGATGATAGTGGTTATTTATAAAATGTATTATCTTTGCAACAAATCTTAAGAAAATATATGAATACTGTGAATGTAAAATATCCGGTTTGTTTTGAGTTAATTAACATGTACGTGTTGGTTAATTGCGGATTTTTTAGTAGAGAGAGAGAGAGAGAGAGAGAGAGAGAGAGAGAGAGAGAGAGAGAGAGAGAGAGACGCGCAGGCGTATTTAACCTTCATCTATTATAATGTACCGCGCGTACGCGCACACGAATATACATCATTTATCCACTTATTATACCCCAGCCCCGATGCCGTGTTTTCCGGGAAAGACGGCACAGGGGGATTTTATTCCATTCGGACGGAACGACCGCCGCTACGGGAGGATTATCTCCGGACTGATCCTCCCTTTCTTGAGCGCATCCGGCTACAGCGAATGAGTTAAATCAGTATATATATTTTGTAAAACACAGTAATTAAAATGGAAAACAAAAGTAATCACAATAACATATTTACGCTCTGTGGGAGGTGCGTGGCGGTAATTTTAATCTCATTTTCCGTCAGCTGCCTCTGTTTTGCCGGCCCGGCAGTCACCCAGTCGGAAACGAAGACGGTGAAGGGGGTCATTATTGATACGGGCGGAGACCCTCTCCCCGGAGCAACGGTACAGATCAAGGGTACAACGACAGGAGTCATTACGGATGCGGACGGGAAGTTCTCGAACCTGTCCGTTACGGACGGTGACATCCTGATTGTCATGTACATCGGTATGACGACAAAGGAGATTCCCGTGGGCGATAAAACGGACTTTACCATCGTCCTCGAAGATTCGTCGATCGCACTGGATGAAGTGCAGGTCGTCGCTTTCGGCAGGCAAAAGAAGGAGTCCGTCATCTCCTCAATCACCAGCGTAAGGCCCTCGGACCTGAAGGTGCCCAGCAGCAACCTCACTACCGCGATGGCGGGACGCATAGCCGGTATCATCGCTTACCAGCGGAGCGGCGAGCCGGGCGTTGACAATGCGGACTTTTTCATCCGGGGTGTGACCACGTTCGGATACAAGAAAGATCCGCTGGTTTTGCTGGACAACAATGAGATCTCATCGTCGGAACTGGCGCGGATTCAGCCCGACGATATCGCCAGCTTCAATATCATGAAGGATGCCGCCGCTACGGCATTATACGGCTCGCGCGGCGCAAACGGCGTGATCCTCGTGACGACAAAGGAAGGCGCGGAGGGAAAGGCAAGGCTGAACATCCGCATCGAAGAATCCCTTTCCGCTCCGACCCGCAAGATAGACCTGGCCGACCCGATCACCTACATGCGGCTGCACAACGAGGCCGTCCGTACGCGCGATCCGCTGGGGATCACGCTCTACAGCCAGAACAAAATCGACAATACCCTGCGCGGCGGGAATCCGTATGTCTATCCGGCCAACGACTGGTATAAACTCATGTTCAACGACATTGCCCAGAGCCAGCGGGTCAATTTCAACCTGAATGGCGGGGGGAAAGTCGCCCGCTACTACATTGCCGGCACTTTCAACAATGACAACGGGAACCTGAAAGTGAACAAAATGAACAACTTTAACAGCAACATCAACGTACAGCGGTTCATGCTGCGGACAAACGTCAATATCAACGTCACCCCCACGACGGAGGTGAAAGTCCGCCTGCAGGGCAAGTTTGATGATTACCGTGGCCCGATTGACGGCGGGGAAGACATTTACCGCAAAGTGATGCGTTCCAACCCGGTACTCTTCCCGGCCTATTATGCACCGGACGAGGCAAACATCTATACCCAGCACATCCTGTTCGGCAATTACGACAAGGCGCAGTACACGAACCCGTACGCCGACATGACGAAAGGGTACAAGGAATCTTCCGATTCGCAGATGTTCGCCCAGTTCGAGCTGGAACAGGACTTTAATTTCCTCCTGAAGGGGCTTACTTTCCGCGGCATGTTCAACACGTCGCGCTATTCCTATTTCGACGTGCAGCGCTTTTATTCGCCCTTCTATTATAATGTAATGTTCTACGACAAGTCGAAAGACCTCTACCGGCTGACGCTCCTGAACGAGCAGTCCGGGCGTGAATACCTTGATTATATCGAAGGACAGAAAAAGGTGGAATCCGCGATGTATATGGAAAGCTCCCTGAACTGGAACCAGACGTATAACGAAGATCACAACGCCGGGGGGATGCTGGTGTTCACCATGCGCGACTTCCTGGCCGCCAATGCGGGAGACCTGCAACGGTCGCTCCCGTCGCGGAACGTGAACCTGGCCGGACGCTTCACCTATGCCTTTGCCTCGAAATACTTCGCCGAGTTTAACTTCGGATACAACGGCTCCGAACGCTTCGCCCAACAGGAACGCTTCGGTTTCTTTCCCTCCGGCGGTGCGGGATGGATCATTTCGAACGAGCCGTTCTACAGCGAACGGTTACGAAAGATTCTCCCCAAATTCAAGCTCAAAGGCACGTACGGCCTGGTCGGAAACGATGCCATCGGATCGGAAGAAGACCGCTTTTTCTACCTCTCGAACGTGAATATGGAGAACGCCGACCGCGGCTCCGCCTTCGGTACATACGGGAATTTCGGCGGCGGCTATTCCCTGACCGGCATCTCTATTTCCCGCTATCCGAACGATTTGATCACATGGGAAATATCCCGGAAACTGAACGTCGGATTTGAAGCCAATTTATATGATAAGCTGGAAATCGTGATGGACTATTTCACGGAACACCGGTCGAATATCCTGATGGCGCGCCAGTCGATCCCGGCTACCATGGGGCTTCAGAGCGCCATAAGCGCCAATATCGGCGAAGCCAGTTCCCACGGGGTAGATATCTCCTTTGATTACACGCATTACGTAAAAAAGGACTTATGGCTGAAAGGACTGGCAAACTTCACGTACGCAACCAGCGAATTTCTCGTCTATGAAGAACCGGACTATTCCAAAACGCCCTGGAAATCGCGCGTCGGAACGTCGCTGAACCAGACCTTCGGGTACGTAGCCGAGCGCCTGTTCGTCGATGAAGAAGAAATACGCAACTCGCCCGTCCAGTTCGGTACCTATATGGCCGGAGACATCAAGTACAAAGACATCAACAACGACGGCAAAATCACGGAACTGGACCAGGTGCCGATCGGCTACCCGACCAGTCCCGAAATCGTCTACGGCTTTGGCCTCTCGACGGGGTATAAGAATTTCGACATCTCCTGCTTTTTCCAGGGACTGGCCAGGGAATCGTTCTGGATCGACCTGAGCGATAATCCCACGTACAACCGCATCGGAACGGCGCCGTTCATCAACCGCGAAGGCGCTTTGCTGAAAGCGTATGCCGACAACCACTGGTCGGAAGACAACCGGAACCTGCAGGCGCTGTATCCCCGCCTGTCGGAAACGCATATTGAGAACAATGAGTATACATCCACCTGGTTTATGCAAAACGGCGCGTTCCTGCGCTGGAAATCACTGGAGTTCGGGTATACGGTGCCGGAACGCCTGTCCCGGAAATTCCTGGTTGCCAACTGCCGTGTTTATTTCAGCGGAACCAATCTGATGACCTTTAGCAGGTTTAAACTTTGGGATCCGGAAATGGGCGGCAACGGACTGGGCTATCCTGTTCAAAAGGTATATAACCTGGGATTACAGGTATCATTCTAATTTGTCAAATCTAAAAATAACGAGATATGAAAATAAAAATCATTCTTTTAGCGGCTTTTACAGGCTGCATTGTTTCCTGCGGAGACTATCTGGATGTCGTTCCCGACAACGTGGCGACCATTGACTATGCGTTCCGCAACCGCACTGCCTGTGAAAAGTTTTTGTTTACATGCTATGGCTATATGCCCCGTCACGGTGACGCAGGCTGGGATCCGGCCATGTCCGGAGGCGACGAAATCTGGATGCATACCTATATCAACTGGACTACGCGGCAGCTGGCGCAGGGTACGCAATCTACCATCAGTCCCATCATCAACTTCTGGAACGGCGAAAACGGCGCTCCGAGCAATCTCTGGCAGGGGATACGGGACTGCAACATCTTCCTCGAAAACGTGGACAGGGTCATCGACCTGTCGGCCTACGAAAAGCGGAGATGGATAGCCGAAGTCAAATTCCTGAAGGCCTACTATCATTTCCATCTTTTCAAAATGTACGGGCCGATCCCGATTATAGATGAAAATATTCCCGTATCGGGTGGTTCCGATGAGATAAAGCCCTATCGCGAGCCGGTGGACGATGTCGTCAACTACATCGTTGATTTGCTCGACGAAGCGGCCGCAGATCTTCCGCTGGAAAGGGATATTGTGGAAGGCACGGAAGCCGGAAGGGCGAATAACCTCATCGCCAAAAGCACGCGCGCCAAGGTGCTGGTGTATGCCGCCAGCCGGTTATTCAACGGAAATATCGACTACATGAACATGATCGACGAACGGGGCGTCCTGCTCTTCCCGCAGGAAAACGATCCGGAAAAATGGAGGCTTGCCGCCGAAGCCTGCCTGGAAGCCATTGAGATGTGCCATGCACAAAACAAACGGCTGTATGACCTGATTGATCCGCAATTGAACCTGGAAAACGATACCTTCAAAATACAGACGATGTACCGCCAGACCGTTTGCGACCGCTGGAACTGCGAACTGATCTGGGGCGGGGTCAATTACGACTGTGCCACGCTCTCCCGGCAGGGACAGGCGAAGATCATGCGCTTTGCAGCCGAACATACATCCATCCGCTCGGAATGGGGGCCGACCCTGAAACTGGTGGAAAGATATTATTCCGACAGGGGCGTTCCCATCAACGAAGACATGGACTGGGTGAATAACGGATGGTACCTGAACCGTTTTAAAGTTCGCCCCGAACCTTCTTCGGGAAAAGAAAAGTACCTGGTAAAGGAAGGACAGAAAACCGTGTACCTGCATTACAACCGGGATCCCCGTTTTTATGCAAGCATCGGTTTCGACCGGGGCATTTATTTTGGAAACGGATATACCAAATTCCCCGATAATGTGAAGCACTGCGAATTTCGCGTCCGGGAATATTCGGGCATGGCGTCTGCCTCCGAGTGTTTCTCCATTACGGGCTATTCCGCGAAGAAAATGCACAGTTACCGGAATGCCGTTACGGAAACGAACGATAATGTGGAATATTATCCTTTCCCCATCATCCGCCTGGCCGACCTCTACCTTTTGTACGCCGAGGCGCTGAATGAATACAGCGGGCCGGGTCCGGAAGTATTCCGCTATCTCGACCTCGTCCGCAACCGTGTAGGGCTTGAAGGCGTTCAGGAATCGTGGCGCAAGTACTCCGTGAATCCCGAAAAGCCGAACAGTAAAGACGGCCTGCGCGATATCATCCATCAGGAACGCACCATCGAACTGGCGTTTGAAGGCGAGCGTTTCTGGGACGTCCGCCGGTGGAAGAAAATCAGCGAACTCAACGAACAGCCCATGGGCTGGAACAGCCTGCGCGGGGAAACGGAAGAAGATTTCTATACGGTCACGCCCGTCGCCCAGACGCCGGTGCGGTTTTCGGTAAAGGACTACCTCTGGCCGATAAAGGAAAATGAACTGTCCATCAACGGAAAACTTATACAGAACTATAATTGGTAATTTTTAAATATGAAAGATATGAACAAATATATATGTATCCTGTTGCTTGCCGTACTGTACGCCTGTGCGGAGGATAAGCGACCGGAAATAGTGATTAACAGCGACCCTCCCAAACCGGTATCCGGCGTGAATGTCATCAATATACCCGGAGGGGCTATCCTGAAGTATCAGCTGCCCGACGACGAAGACCTGCTGTTCGTGAAAGCCGCCTATTCCTACGGGGAAGGGCACCGGGCGGAAGCGCGCAGTTCCCTCTACTGCGATTCCCTTAAAATACTGGGCTTCGGCACGGAAGACGAACGGACCGTAGAACTGGTAGCCGTAGACCGCAGCAATAACGAATCGACGCCGGTAAGCGCCGTCATCAAACCGCTGGAAGCGCCGGTAAACGCGATCGGGAAAACAATCGAAATGATGCCGGACTTTGGAGGCGTGCATCTCTACTGGCAGAATCCGGATCGTGCGGAAATATCCGTTATACTCGAAAAGGAAGATAACAATAACGAGTTTGTCCCGGTTGAAACCTTCTACAGCACGGTGGTGGACGGCGATGTCGCTGCCCGCGGGATGGACACGCTCCCCGGAAACTTCAGGGCATACGTGCAGGACCGCTGGGAAAACAGGAGCATTATCACGCAGGAAACGTTAACGCCCCTGTTTGAACAGCTGTTCGACCGGTTGAAATTCCAGGCTTTATATATCGAAGGAGATGAACCTACGGCATGGGGCTGGGTTTTACCCAATCTGTTCGACGGAGACCTCAATACCGGCTTTCACACGGCGCAGGGTACGGGACGGTGGCCGCAATGGATCACGTTCGATATAGGAATCATCGGGAAAGTCAGCCGCGTCAAGGTGTGGCAGCGTGGAGAAGGCGATGGCTCAAACTGGATTTTCCGTCACGGGAACCCCAAGCGCTTTGAAATATGGGGGACGAACGACGTAGAGAACCTGGCAAACTGGGATGTCTGGACAAAGATGATAGATTGCGAAAGCATCAAGCCTTCCGGCCTGCCGATGGGAGAATATTCGGCCGAAGACGTGGCGCTTGTCGCCGGCGGGGAAGAGTTTGTCTGTTCGCCGGAGATGCCCGCTGTGCGCTATCTGCGCATGAAAGTATTGGAGAACTGGTCGGGTGGCGACTTTTTCCATCTGATGGAAATCGAAGTCTACGGTCAAGTGGAAAATTAACCGATTAAAAGTAGAACATTATGAAATTATATAAAGCAGTTATTTGTGTGATGCTTTGCCTTGTCGCCGGCTTCTTTTCGTGCGATGACATGTATGACCTGCATATCGGGTATCTGGAAAGTGGCGAAAACATCTATGCCGCTAAAGTCGACAGCGTATCCCCCGGCCCGGGAAACAAACGCATCGAAATGGAAGTCTTTATCAACGCCCAGCGAATTGACTATATCCGGTTTTACTGGAATGCACGTTATGATTCGCTTGATTTCCGCATCAATAATCAGATCGGGGTCTTCAACGTGATGATTGAGAACCTGGAGGATCGTGAATATCTTTTCGAAATCGTCAGTTTTGATAAATTCGGGAACCGCTCTTTGCCGTTCGAAGTGTCAAGCCTCGCTTACGGCGAAACCTATCAGCGATACCTGACAAACCGGCGAATCGGTTCGATCATCGTAAACGGAAACGGCGAGGCGGTCATTGAATGGCTGGGACTGACCGA
>JAISEZ010000015.1 GCA_031263835.1 Tannerella sp. | reverse complement strand
CGTAGTAAAGCGGTGCGCCGCGCTGGTTCTCGCTCTGGTACGAACTGCCCTGTTCAAAGGGAACAATCAGTTTGACCTCGGCATTTTCGCCTACATATTCCAGTACGGATTGCAGGCCCGTGCTCAGGAGCAGATAATACCAGCTTGTCGACGCCGAGGCGTACAGGGAGATGACATTCGAAGCGTAACCGTAGATAAATTCGATGGGGAACTCGCTGTTGGAAAAGATAGTAAACGAGCCGGTATCCGTTTGAAAGATAAACTGTCCGCTGCAACGCATCAGAATCGTTGTGGAATAAAGTTTCGCCCGGTTTCCGTTACCGGAATCGATCACATTCAGATAAACGCCGTTATCCAGCAAAACAAACTGTTTTTCGCCGAAAACGCCGTCTGCCGGGTACTTGCTCAATATCTCAAACCCTTCGGTAGCAATCAGGCGGTCAATCGACTTTTTCTCATCCCGTTTCATTTCCGCATACGATCTCACACTTTTGCTGCACGAGGAAATGCAAACAGCGCTCAATATCATTATCAAAAGGCTTATCTTCGTTTTCATTGTTGTCTCCCGTTATGAATTTTGGATGCAAATGTAGCGAATATCCGTTACTCGCTTTTTGAATATCCAATTTTTAACCATAACGCAGGCGTGTCAACTGTTCACCCAAGCATTTAGCAACATGCCCCGCAATTTTGCCTGCACGGGGCTATTCGAGTCGAACATCTCCGGCGTCAGTCCGCCGTGCACAAAACCATCCCGCGTGAAGATCACTCATCACTCATCACTCATCACTAACCACTAATCACTCGTTTCATGTTTGTTCCGGAAAAAGCGGGGGCGGGGAGCGGTATTCGCTCAAAAATCCGTACCTTTGCTGTTCAATAGAATCATTTAGCTGATTACATGTAATATGGAAGCAACAAGATTGAATAAAATAGGGCGACTACTTCAGAAGGAACTGGGCGACCTTTTCCTGAAACAGACAAAAAGCATGCGGGGTACGCTGGTCTCGGTCAGCGCCGTACGTGTGAGCGCCGACCTGAGTGTGGCGAAAGTGTATCTCAGCATCTTCCCTTCGGAAAAAGGACAGGAACTGATGGAGGCCATTGAGCATAACAGCAAGACCATCCGCTACGACCTGGGACAGCGCGTGCGCATGCAACTGCGTAAAATCCCGGAACTGAGTTTCTTTCTCGACGATTCGCTGGACTACGTGGAACATATTGACCAACTCCTGAAAAAATAACGCCGCTTGAATCTGCCGCTTTACATTGCCTTCCGGTATCTCTTCGCCAAAAAATCGCACAATGCCATCAATATCATTTCGATGATATCGGTTTGCGGCGTCATGGTTGCGACAATGGCGCTGGTGTGCGTGATGTCGGTATTCAACGGTTTCGAGGTACTGGTGACGTCCATGTTCGGCAATTTCGACCCGGAACTGAAAATTACGCCCGTCACGTCGAAGGTGTTCGACCCTGCGGCCGGCGCGATGCGGCAAGTCCGCGAGATGCCCGAGGTGGCCGTCTGTACGGACGTTTTGCAGGAGCACGTGCTGGTACGCTACAGCGGGCGGCAGGTCATTGCTGCCGTCAAGGGCGTAAGCCCTTCGTTCCGGGACATGGTGCCTATTGACACGTTGCTGATAGACGGGAAATTCATACTGCAGGAGGGCGACACATTCTATGCCGTACCGGGGATTGGCCTGGCATCGGCGCTGGGCGTGAACGCCGGATTTGTCGCTCCGCTGGAAATCTATGCGCCCATCCGCGACCGGAACGTTGACCTGACCAATCCGCTGCATTCATACCGCATGGAATATGCCTTCATTGGAGGCGTCTTCTGCATCAATCAGCCCGAATATGACGAAAACTGCATGCTTGTGCCCCTTGCGCTGGCGCGTACCCTGCTGCATTATGAGACGGAAGTGTCCGCGCTGGAACTGAAGCTGGCGCCCGGAGCCAGCGTCAGGGCGGTGCAAAAGCGCATCCGCGCGCTGCTGGGCGACGGCTTCCGGGTGCAGAATCGCTACGAACAGCAGGAAGCGTCGTACCGGATGATGCAGGCCGAAAAATGGATGACGTTCCTCATTCTGGCTTTCGTGCTGGCGATAGCCCTGTTCAACGTCGTCAGTTCGCTGTCCATGCTGATGATTGAGAAGCAGGATGACGTGCGGATGTTGCGCAGCATGGGCGCCGGCGACCGGCTCGTCCGCCGGATATTCCTCTTCGAGGGATGTATGATTTCGATGCTGGGCGCGTTGACCGGCATGGCGCTCGGCGTGATACTGTGCCTTGTCCAGCAGCAATACGGCCTGCTCAAACTCGGCAGTTCCCTGGGACTGTTCATGAGCGACAATTACCCGGTGAAGCTGGCCGCAACGGATTTGCTGGCCATCATCGCCACGGTATTTTTGATTGGCCTGCTTGCCTCCTGGTATTCGGTGCGCCACCTCGGTAAAAAGTGGCTGTCGAAGGGAAGGGGACGGCTGGCGCTGTATCTGCTGCCGTGCCTGCTGCTGACGGGATGCGGCGGTACGCAGGAGCGGGAGCAGCGCGTGGCAGTGACCATTGAACCGCAGCGCTATTTTGTGGAAAAGATTGCCGGCGACCGCTTTGCCGTTCATACGGTGGTGCCTGCCGGTCAAAGTCCGGAGACGTACGACCCCGCGCCGCACGAGATGGTGAGCCTTGCCCGCAGCAGGGCCTATCTCCGGATTGGCCGCATCGGATTCGAACAGGTGTGGATGCAGACCATACGGGAGAATAACCCGCACCTGACGGTTTTCGACCTCTCCGAGGGGATTTGCTGGATAGGGGACGGGGAACAGGCACACACCCGTCACACTCACTGCGCGGAAGACCCGCATATCTGGAACACGACGGTCGGCGCCCGCATCATCGCCCGCAACACGCTACAGGCATTCGCGAGCCTTGACCCGGCGAACGAAGCCGCCTATCAAACCGGTTACCGGGAACTGCTCCGGGAAATTGACGAAACGGAACGCGTCCTGCATGAATTGCTGGATACCCTGTCATGCAGAACGTTTATCATCTATCATCCGGCATTGACCTACTTTGCCGACGAGTTTCACCTCACGCAGCTGGCCATCGAATCGGAAGGCAAGGAACCTTCGGCCGCTTCGATGAAAGCGCTGGTAGACCGTGCGAAGGAAGCGCGGGTACGGGTGGTGTTCATGCAGCAGGAGTTCGACCGCAAACATGCCGAACAGGTGGCGAAGGAAATCGGCGCCCGGGTGGTCATGATTAATCCGTTAGACGCACACTGGCGCGAACAGATGATTTTCATGGCGCAAAGCCTGCTGTAAAGAAATCTCAAAACAGGACGATGGACAGGCGAATTGAAATAGCGCATATCACGGCTGCTTACGACGCGAAAACCGTTTTGCACGATGTGTCGCTGACCGTCCGGGCGCATGATTTCCTCGGGATTGTCGGCCCGAACGGCGGCGGAAAGACCACGCTGCTCAAGGTGATGCTGGGGCTGCTGAAACCGTCGCAGGGACGCATAAGCCTTTACCGCGACGGGCAGCCGGTTTCCGCGCTCAAAATCGGTTACCTGCCGCAGGTCAACCGCATAGACAGACGTTTTCCCATCTCCGTGCGCGAAGTAGTGGCGTCGGGGCTGATGGCCGGGAAGCGGCCGTTGCAGCGGTTTTCCGCCGAAGACGGGCAGCGAATTGATGAAGTCATTGCACAGACGGGACTGGAGACGCTTGCGAAACGGGCGGTCGGCGAGCTTTCCGGCGGCGAACTGCAGCGCGTACTGCTGGGGCGCGCCATCGTGTCGCAGCCGGAAGTGCTGGCGCTCGACGAACCGGATACGTATGTCGACAAGCCGTTCGAACGGCGACTTTACGCGCTGCTGGACGACTTCAGCCGGAGGGCGGCCGTAATCCTCGTCTCGCACGACTGGGCGACCCTGCAGCCGCGAGTCAGGCATGTCGCGCATGTGAACGGGACGCTACGGTATTATCCGGCGGAAGAATATTCGTGGAAGGAAAACGGTTGAATCTGAAAACGCTGAAAATATGGAACGGTACGACGTGATTATCATAGGCAGCGGCCTGGGCGGTCTGGAATGCGGTTACATTCTGGCCCGGCACGGAATGAAAGTGTGCATACTGGAGCGCCACGCGCAGCCGGGGGGATGCCTGCAAACGTTTCAGCGCGGCCGGGTCCGGTTCGACACCGGTTTCCATTACGTCGGCGGACTGGGAGAAGGCCAGCCGCTGCACCGGCTGTTCCGTTTTTTCGGATTGCTGGACTTGCCGTGGCACCGGCTGGACGAAGCCGCCTTCGACGAAGTGACCGTCGACGGAAAAACGTATGCCTTTGCCAACGGTTACGAACGTTTCGCCGACACGCTGGCACAGCATTTTCCCGCCCGGCGCAGCGAACTGGCGACATACACCGCTTTCCTGAAGCGCGTCGGCGAACACCTGTTCGACGCCTTTACGCCCGGAAATGCAGATGAACTGTACACCTCCTCCCTGTTTGCGCGGTCGGCCTATGACTACCTGAACGAAACGGTGAGCGACCCGCAGCTCCGCAAAGTCCTTTCGGGCACGTCGCTGAAGATGGAGCTGCGTGCCGGCACGCTCCCGCTCTACCTGTTTGCACAAATCAACAGTTCCTTTATCCGGAGCGCATGGCGGCTGCGCGGCGGCGGGTCGCAGATTGCCGAACGGCTGTCGCAGCATCTCCGGGCGATGGGCGGCGAGGTGCGGACGCAGGCGGAAGTGACGCGCCTGACGGAGGCGGGCGGACGGCTGGCGACGGTCGAGGTGAACGGCGAGGAACGGCTGTCGGCGCGCTGGGTGATTTCGGACGTGCATCCGGCATATACGCTGTCGCTGACGGACGAGACAAAGCTGCTGCGGAACATCTACCGGAAACGGATTGCCTCGCTGGAGAACACGTTCGGGATGTTTACGCTGCACCTCCGGCTGAAACCGGACAGCGTGCCATACCGGAACCGGAACCTGTTCGTGCACGAAAACCGGTCGGATAGCTGGCACGACGACCCGGAAGACGGTCTGAAATGCGTGATGGTCAGTTATTATCCGCCGGAGACGGGCGTCTGTGCGCCGGCGCTGGACATTCTCACGCCGATGTCCTGGAGCGAAGTGGCGCCCTGGAAAGACCTGCCGCCCGGCAGGCGGGGCGAATCCTATATGCGGTTGAAAGCGGATAAGGCGGAAGCCTGCATCCGCTTGGCCTCCGGACAGATTCCCGAACTGCGCGACGCCGTGGAAAAGATGTACACGAGTACGCCGCTTTCCTATGCCTCCTACACAAATGCGGTGGAAGGTTCGGCCTACGGTATCCGCAAGGACTGCACCCGGCCGATGTATACCCTGCTCACGCCGCGAACGCCCATCCCCAACCTGTTACTGACCGGACAGAACCTGAACCTGCACGGCATTCTGGGCGTCTCGATGACCTCCTTTTTCACCTGCGCCGAAATACTTGGCTGGGAAACAGCAACGAAAGGGCTGGAAATTAGTG
>JAISEZ010000230.1 GCA_031263835.1 Tannerella sp. | reverse complement strand
GACCGGCCACCCGTTGTGGACAGCTTCCCGAATTTTCCGGAAAGGAACCAATGAATGTGTCAAGGGACATTTTGGAGATCATGTGCATACCCCCGACAGTTATCCCTGCCGCTAACCCTTGAATCTTTGAATCTTTGAATCTTTGAATTTTTGAATCATTGAATCTTCTATTTCTCTCCGGAGAAGACAAATTCGCCGATCAGGATTTCTCCTCTGTCCGTTGCGTTCCCGTCACTCTGGAAGGTAATCACTTTGCGTTCCTGCCGGCCGTCGCTGTAGTAAAGGTAAATTTCACCCATGACGGTCGTCGGGCCGGAGAGCGTCAGTTGCCGTTCGCCGAAAAAGTTGGTTTTCACCTGATACGTTCCCTTGATGGCTTTCTTCAGCAGAAACTGCTCGGGACCGTAGCCCCGCGTAAAATCGTTGCTCAGACGTCCGCCGATGGCTGTCTGCCTGTGACTGTAAAAACATTTCTCGCCGTTGGGATCAATGACCCACAGGTCGATGTCGGTATCGCTTTTGTTCCAGTTGATCACGACGCGGATGTCAACCGGCAGACCGGCAATCAGACGCGAGTCGACGCTGTCCGTTTTCAGCTTGCCGCGGTGGCGCGAAATCAGGTTGTTGATCTCACAAACCAGTATTTCTTCAATCCCGTTGTCGCGGGCGGCCGCGTCGGGCGAATAAGAAGCCTTCAGTATGCCGTACAGGCCGTCCAGCGCTTCCCGGTAGCGTCCGTTATCCTGCAATGCCAGTGCGCAGTCGCGGTGGCTTTGCAGATCCATCGGACGCCATTCCCTGACCTTTTGCGTGACAAACAGTTCCCGCGCATATTCGCCGTGTTCCTTTAACCTGTATGCCAGCGTCTTGAACAGTCCGGCATTCTCCACGTCCAGCTCGGCCAGACAGCTCAATATCAGCAGACCGGTCGCGCTTTGCTTCCTTTCGTAGAAGAAACCGGATACGTCGAGGAAAAAGGCCGGCGTTTCCATATATTCCCCGCGCAGGGAAAGATAGACGGCATAAGGATCGGAAGCCGCGAGGAGTTCCTGCATGTAAGCCCGGTCGCTCCGAATCTTCGCCACCCGAATCTCCGCGGCAGGAGGTGGAGGTGGAGCTGGACGTGGCGCGGCGGCAGCCTTAGCCCGACGGGAATTAGCCGACCTGTCTGCACGCTCCGCGGCAACTGGAAACTCCGAAGCAATAACCGGTGAAGCATCCTCCATTTCGCTCAGTGCAAACGTCTCATCCGCACGGCTCTCTACTGTTGCATTCTCCATCGTTTCCATCTCTTCCACTACCGCCTCCTGCGCAGCCTGTTTGTCTGCCGGTTCCGGATATTTCTTCTCCGGCTTGAAATCGGTATTCCACCATGCTTTCAAATCGTTGACGCTGGCAACGGCGCGTTCCAGCAAATTGCCGACACGCTCCTCCTTCTCTACCCGCCGGTTTTTGACAAGCGCCTGATATTCGCCCAGCAGTTCGGCCGGCGGCGTAATCTCATACCGCGCGTAATCGGCGGCGCTTTCCAGAACAAGCAGGCTGGTATGGCGCGTAACGATGCCGAATTGCCGGCCCAGCCGCTCGATGTCTTCCCGGTTCCGTTCGTACAGCACGTCCATCTCCGCCAGTTTTTTCTGCGCCCATGCACGGCTTACGTTCAAATCGTTTTCCGCGTATTCCGTTTTGACCTTCTGCCGTATTTCCGGCTTTCCGCCATGCCCGAACAGCAGCGTCAACTCGCCCGAAGCTCTCCGGACAATGCCGGCCACGGAAAGCGAGTGGTCCGTTTCGACCGGCGCCGACGGATAGACTTCCGAGACAAGCTCTTTTTCCTCTATTCCCAAAAATTGCAGCGGCGTCCGGTTCAGCTGCCGGAAGGCGTCGTCCACGGAAGTGTTGACGAGATTCACAAACTTCCCGCCGGTCTTTTGGCCAATGCCTTTCAGGACGCTGTAATCAGCCCGGACGGATGAACTGATGCAATAGACCGGGCGTTGAATGGATACCGCATTTTCGCCGAATGTGGAAAGTCCGTCGGAGAAAAGGAGGTATTCTTCCGCCGAAAATCCGGTCGTCCGGAGCTGGCTGAAATCCGTACCTCCGTCATAGACCGTATTTTGCAGGAAGGTTTTCAGTTCCGTCCAGTCGCCGTTCCGGACGGTAAACGTCTTCGCTTTTTCGAAGCGGATATTGATGAAGCCCAGTTCAACCGTCAGGTTCCGTTTTTGACGGATGATTCTGTCCAGCAGCTCCCACTCCCTGGCATGGTCGCGATGCAGACCGCTCAGCGAATTGTCCCAGAGGATACCGAGGCGGCTGCTCCACGTCTTCGGACGTTCATCTTCCTGAAGGCTGGTGTTGATTAAGAAGTAAAAAGACCCGTCCCTGTTTTTCTGCAGGACGGCTTCGGGCACATTCGTTTCTTTCGGCAGATGTACGGTCAATGCACGCGAAGGGCGAAAATCCGTCTTCCGCATCGACGCTTCATACACCTGATCATTTTCCCTGAACGCAAAACTTTGATCCGGCAGTTCGACCAGCTGCGGTCGCTGCACGGCCCGGTACACCTTTGCGCGGAGCGAAAACGACGGTATCGCCTTCGGATAATCCAGCGGCAAATGATACTGCATCGCCTGCCGGTTTCCGAACGGAAGCGTTTCTTCGTAGGCGATGACGGCCGTGCGTTCGCCCTTTGCCGGCAACGGATAAATGCGTGTACGGAAATGATTTCCTTCCACCCGCTCCAGCAGACCGGGATCGACCTGCCGGTGTTCAATGCTTTCAAACACCTCGGTCGCCTTTTCTTTGGGTACGGGCACCGCCTCGCGCAGTTTCCCGTTGATGTCGATGGCATACCGGCTGACCGTGACGCCTTCGGGCATCGGGAAGGTCAGTTCGCCTTCCAGTATCCGGGCGGTGTGGTTGTGAAACACCATGGTCATGGTCGTCACAGCCACGTTTCCGAAAATTTCGACGTCGATATCCATCCGCTGAAGCGTCACGGCGGAAGCCTGTTTTTCGCCCGGCACGCTCATTACAGGCATTTGGGCGAACAAAAGAGACGGGACAAGCGTCATAAACAGGCTGATACAAAATAAACTCATTCGTTTCATAATTCATTTGTTTTAAAAAGTGATTGATATTTCGTTTGTCTTATAGACGTCCAAAGACGACCGATTCCATAACGGAAACCCGTTTATCCTGTTAAAGATTCGAAAACCCGGTGACGCCACTTTGAAATTCGGCGGCTTTGAATTATTCTTTCAGGATGAGACCCGAATACTGTGTACCTGGATTGGTTTGAGTTCGAAATCCGACGCTGCGGATTTAACAAATGACATCTCAAACATAAAATCCGCGGCTTCGGATTCCGTGAATAATATCCCAAATATACAATCCGATGCTTCGGATTTTGTGAATG
Organism: Tannerella sp.; assembly: GCA_031263835.1. GTDB lineage: Bacteria > Bacteroidota > Bacteroidia > Bacteroidales > Tannerellaceae > Tannerella. The sequence goes on along the minus strand of JAISEZ010000230.1, from coordinate 2,955 downwards.
ACATCTTAAACATACAATCCGCAGGATTGAATATGAATAACCCTCAATGAAGAGAAGCGAGGGCACTGAAAAAGTCCCGATGAAAAAAGCAGGTATATTAGTTTGATATTATGCTTACTGTTTCGTGCCTTTTGATGTAAATAGTGCCCTCGCTACGCTTCACCGGGAGTTATTCATATTCAATCCTGCGGATGGGGGATGTTGCATTTTGAAATGAACCTTCATGCCAAAGTCGCATAAAAAACGACATTTAAAATGCACCCCTTAATGAATCCGCATGAAGCCGGTATCGGATTTTTTATTATCTTTGTACCCGAATTTTATGTACACTCAGAATTTCAGAATGAAAGAATGGATGCCAAACGAGTTTTATTTATAACCCAGGAAATTACTCCTTATTTTTCGGAATCAGAGGTGGCTGTGATATGCAGAGACCTGCCGCAGGGAATCCAGGAACAGGGCAGGGAAATCAGAACGTTCATGCCCAAATACGGCAGTATCAACGAACGGCGAAATCAGTTGCACGAAGTCATCCGGCTTTCGGGGATGAACCTGATCATCGACGATACCGACCATCCGCTGATCATCAAGGTCGCGTCTATCCAGTCTGCCCGCATGCAGGTTTACTTTATTGACAATGACGATCTCTTCTACCGGAAGGCGACTGTTTTCGACGAAAACGACGAAGGTTTTGTAAACAACGACGAACGCGCGATTTTCTATGTGCGGGGCGTGTTTGAGACAATCAAAAAACTGCGCTGGATACCGGACGTGATTCACTGTCACGGATGGCTCACGGCGCTGGCGCCCCTGTACCTGAAGCGAATGTATGCGGACGATCCCTGCTTTTCGCGTACGAAAGTGATTTATTCCATTTACGAAAACGCATTCCGGTGCACGATCGGGAAGGACATGAAGAAGAAACTGAAACAGGACGGCGCTACCGATAACGACATGAAAATCATCGAAACGCCCGATTTCCTTTCCCTGACCAAACTGGCCATTCAGTTTTCGGATGCGGTGATTCAGGGCGCTCCCGAAGTCGATCCCGAACTCGTCGCCCATGTTTCGAATGCAGGGAAACATTTCCTGCCCTATCAGTCGCCGGAAGATTATATCGGCGTATATAATGAATTTTACGACACAGTGATGAACTCCAAATAAGGGAAAAATGAATATCAGACAATTCGCATGGATGTGTGCCGTTGCGGCGGGGATGTTCCTGAGCAGCTGCGGCGAAGACTCGAATCTGGTGGGCGTGAGCATCCTGCCGGACGAGGACAGGATTACGGTGTACACGGATACCTTCCGGATGACGGCCTCTACGGTGAAGATAGACTCGCTTTTTGCCAAAACGGCGTACGGCTATCTGGGGGAATTTTACGACCCGCTGTACGGACGGCTGAAATCGGATTACCTTTGCCAGTTTTACTGTCAGGATGATTTCCGGTTCAGTCATACGCCTTACGAAGGCAGGATTGATTCCGTTTTCCTGTTTCTGGAATATTCCGGGTGGACGGGCGATGCCAACACCCCCATGGAAGTGCAGATTTATCCGGTAAACAAGCCGCTGGACAAAATCTATTACGCCAATATCGACGCGTCCGGCTACTGCGACATGCAGAACATGCTGGCGTCGCAGGTCGTTTCGGCCTCCAACGGCTACATCTCCGGCATACTGCAGGTTTCGACGGCCGGCGATACGTCGTACTATCACAGCTTCCGGATTCGCCTTCCGGTCGAACCGGGGCAGAAAATATATGATGAAACCGTGCAGAATCCTTCGTCCTTCCGGAATCAGGAGGCATTCAACCGCTTCTTTCCCGGCCTGTACGTGACCACCGGTCACGGCAGCGGAACCGTTTTTCACATGGAGGATACCCGGATGGCGGTTGTGTACCGGTTTGCGGAAATAAGCAGTACGGGCGAAGCCGATTCGCTGGTCAGCGTGTATGAAATGTTCAGGCTCACGAAAGACGTGATTCAGATGAACCATTTCGAAAATTCGGATACCGAACAGCTGCTGGAAGACAATGAAGACTGTACCTACCTGAAAACGCCGGCGGGGATTTTCACGCGAATCGTGATTCCCGCGCAGGAAATCAAGGAAGTCATTCAGGGTCGCATGATAAACAACCTGCCGATGGCGCTTAAATACCTGCCGCAGGAGGACTGGCTGTATTCGCTTGCGCCGCCGTCTCACCTGCTGCTGCTGCCGGAAGATTCGCTCGTGTCGTTCTTCGAAAACAGCAGCATCGAAAACAGCGTCATTTCGTACGTATCGACCACGGAAGAAGCCGCTTCGCCCACCGCTTCGGGGCTGGGATACAGTTCGGCCAGCCGGACGTATTCGTTCAAGAATATCGCCAACCTGCTGACCTATCATCTGGCCGTGTCGCCGGACGAAGACCTGCGAATACTGGTTGTCCCGGTCAGCCGCGTCTATCAGGAATACAACAGCAGCAGCAGTTATTACTACAGCAGCGGCAGTACCTCCTATATAACGACGGCCATCAATCCCTACCTGGCGCCCTCGGGCCTCAAACTGCGAAAAGACAACATGCAAATCGTAATCCTCTCCAGCCAGTACACCAATAAACAGTGATTAGTGATTAATGATTAGTGATTAGTGATGAATACAACCCTTTTATCGCCCGTAGGGCTTTTATCCGGCCGCGAAGCGGCTTTATCGCGCGAAGCGCATTTATCGCCCGCAGGGCGTTTTATCGCGCGAAGCGCTTTCATCGCCCGTAGGGCTTTTATCCGGCCGCGAAGCGCTTTCATCGCCTACTGCCTACTGCTACTATTCACCACTACTGCCTACTGCCAACCGGTGGCCTTCCCCGGCGCGGAGGGCTTCGGGAAGTATACCTCCGGCGGACGCGGCGGCAAGGTGCTCTTCGTCGATAACCTGAACGACCGCGGCGCGGGCAGCCTCCGCGAAGCCGTCAGGAC
>JAISEZ010000180.1 GCA_031263835.1 Tannerella sp. | reverse complement strand
CTGCGAAAACAGTCTTTCCTGTGCGTAGGGCTGGATACGGACATCCGGAAAATCCCCGCGCACCTGCTGAACGGGGACGACCCGGTTTTCGCGTTCAACAGGGCGATTATCGACGCCACGGCCGCGTACTGCGTCGCCTACAAACCCAATCTGGCCTTTTACGAAAGCCTCGGCGCAAAAGGCGTCGCGGCCTTTGAGCGAACAGTCGCCTACCTGCGCGAACACTATCCCGACCAGTTCATCATCGCCGACGCCAAACGCGGCGACATCGGGAATACCTCCGAGCTGTATGCCCGTTCCTTCTTTGAGCACGCGGACGTGGACGCCGTGACGGTCGCGCCCTACATGGGCGAAGACAGCGTGCGGCCGTTCCTGACCGAGGGGCGGTGGGTGATTCTGCTGGCGCTGACCTCCAACAGGGGGGCGCAGGACTTTCAGTTCATGCAGGACGCCGGCGGGGAACGCCTGTTCGAGAAAGTGCTGAAGAAGTCGCAGGCATGGGCAAGCGACGAACAGATGATGTATGTCGTCGGCGCCACGCAGGGACGTATGTTTCTGGAAGTCCGCAAACATGCGCCCCGCCACTTTCTGCTGGTGCCGGGCGTCGGCGCCCAGGGCGGGTCGCTCGCGGAAGTCTGCAGATACGGAATGAACGGACAGTGCGGATTGCTGGTAAATTCGTCACGTTCGATTATCTACGCCGATTCGACCGAAGCGTTTGCCGCGGCAGCCCGCCGCGAAGCGCGGAAAATGCAGGAAGAAATGGCTGGCTACCTGCCCGGGATAGCAAAATAATCATAAATAATAGGCTTATCCGAAAATTATTAGCACCTTTGTAAGCCTTTTTCCAACGGTGTGAAAGGGCGAATAAAAAAAGTAGAGAATCGCAGTAAATCTGATTTGTGTGGATAGAGGTGTAAATAACAAAGCGCACTAAATAAACATGGAGTTTTCAGCTCAACAAATAGCAAGTATCCTGAACGGAACGATTGAAGGAAGTCCGGACGTGAAAGTGAATCACTTTTCGAAGATTGAAGAAGGCCGCCCCGGCTCTCTGACATTTTTGGCTAATCCGAAATACGAAAGTTACATTTATCATACGCAGGCAAGTATCGTGCTGGTGAATAACGACTTCACCCCGTCGGCAGCCGTCGCGGCCACCCTGGTGAAAGTGCCCAGCGCCTACGCAGCCCTGGCCATGCTGATGAGTATGGTGGAACAGGCCAGGCCCAAAAAGACGGGCATCGGCTCGACGGCCTGCATCGCCGCCACCGCCACGGTCGGCGAAGACTGTTACGTCGGTGAGATGGCCTACATCGGCGAGCAGTCCGTCATCGGGAAGGGCTGCCTGATTTATCCGCACGCCTTCGTCGGCGACCGCGTGACCGTCGGCGACAACACGGTCATTTATCCTCATGTCACCGTCGGCGACGACTGCATCATCGGCCGGAACTGCATCCTGCAGGCCGGCGCCGTCATCGGCTCGGACGGTTTCGGATTTGCGCCGGAAGGCGATACCTACCGGAAAATCCCGCAGACAGGCAACGTCATCCTCGAAGATGAAGTGGAAATCGGCGCCAATACGGCCATCGACCGCGCCGTGATGGGGTCAACCCTCATCCGCAGCGGCGTGAAGCTGGACAACCTGATTCAAATCGCCCACAACGTGGAAATAGGAAAAAACACCGTCATTGCGGCGCAAACGGGCATTGCCGGCTCGACGAAAATCGGCGAACACTGCATGTTTGGCGGACAGGTCGGGCTGGTCGGACACATTCAGATTGCCGACCGCGTGCAAATCGCCGCCCAGTCCGGCGTCGTCCGGAGTATTACCGGGGCCGGTTCGATGATGGGCAGCCCGGCCATGCCTGCAAGGGGTTTTTTCCGCTCAAACGTCCTGTTCGGCAGGCTGCCGGAACTTTACAGCACGCTGAACCGGCTGGAAAAAGAGGTGGAAGAATTGAAGAAAAATAATCATAAACAGAACTATTAAAATGCAGAAACAGAAAACGCTTGCGGCCGAATTTTCATTGCAGGGAAAAGGATTGCATACCGGACTGGACATTCACATTACCTTTCGTCCGGCGCCGGAAAATCATGGATACAGAATAAAGCGCATCGACCTCGAAGGGCAGCCCGTGATTGAAGCGCTGGCGGAAAACGTGGTGAACACGCAGCGCGGCACGGTGGTCTCCAAAAACGGAGTGCAGGTCAGTACGGTTGAACACGCAATGGCTGCATTATACGCATGGGAAATAGACAACTGCCTTATCGAAGTGAACGCGCCGGAATTTCCGATTCTCGACGGCAGCGCCCGCTTCTTTTCGGAAGAAATCGAGAAAGCCGGACGGGTGGAGCAGAATGCGCCCAGAGATTTCTATATCGTTCGCCACAAGATTGAAGTGACGGACAGGGAAACCGGCTCGTCGCTGGTCATCCTTCCCGACGAAAAATTCAGCGTCAACGTCCTGATTTCATACGATTCACCCGTGCTTTTCAACCAGTACGCCGTACTGGACAACCTGAGCGAATTTGCCGTCGGAGTAGCGGCTTCGCGCACGTTCGTGTTTGTCCGCGAAGTAAAAATGCTGCTGGAAAACAATCTCATCAAGGGCGGCGACCTGGATAACGCCATCGTCATCTACGACCGGCAGATGCCGCAGGAAGAGCTGGACCGGCTGGCCGACGAGGTGGGACTGCAGCACAAGAACATGAAAGAGCTGGGCTATGTCAACGACAAGCCGCTCGTGTACATGAACGAACCGGCGCGCCATAAGCTGATGGACGTGATTGGCGACATCGCGCTGATTGGAAAGCCTGTCCGCGGACATATCATCGCCACCCGGCCGGGACACAAAATCAACAACCAGCTGGCGCGGATGATACGCAAGGACATCAAAATAAATGAAGTGCAGGCGCCGATATATCAACCGGAGCGGGCGCCCTTCATGGACATCAACCGGATACGCGAGTTGCTTCCGCACCGCTATCCTTTCCTGTTTGTCGATAAAATCATCGACATCGGAGGCCAGTACATTGTCGGCATCAAGAACGTGACGGTCAATGAACCCTTTTTCCAGGGACATTTCCCGCAGGAACCGGTCATGCCGGGCGTTCTGCTGGTCGAGGCAATGGCGCAGACGGGCGGATTGCTGGTGCTCAACTCGGTCGACGAACCGGAACGGTATTCCACCTATTTCATGAAAATCGACAACGTCAAGTTCCGCCAGAAAGTGGTTCCCGGCGACACCCTGATTTTCCGTCTGGAGTTGCTGGCGCCCATCCGCAGGGGCATTTCCACCATGAAAGGGTACGTGTTCATCGGCGAGAAAGTGGCCTGCGAAGCAGAATTTATGGCTCAAATCATTAAAAACAAATAGCAAATGATGCATTCCCCTTTAGCCGTCATACATCCCGACGCAAAAATCGGAAACAATGTGATTATCGACCCGTTTGTGGTCATTGAAAAAGAAGTAGTTATCGGAGATAACTGCCGTATTTTTCCCCATGCCGTCATTCTCGACGGCACCTCTATCGGAAACAACTGTCAGGTATTTTCGGGAGCCGTAGTAGGCGGAATTCCGCAGGATTTGAAGTTTGCCGGCGAAAAGACGACCGTCGAAATCGGAGACAATACCACCATCCGCGAGTGTACCACCATCAACCGGGGCACCGCAGCCAAGGGAAAAACCGTCGTCGGGAGCGATTGCCTGATTATGGCTTATTCGCATGTCGCCCACGACTGCGTGGTGAAAGACCGCGTGATTATCGGCAATGCCGCCCAGATTGCCGGCGAGGTCGAAATCGACGACTACGCCATCGTGAGCGGAGGCACGCTGATTCATCAGTTCACCCGCATTTCCAAGCACGTCATGATTCAGGGCGGGTCGCGCGTGGGGAAAGACATCCCCCCCTACACGCTGATTGGACGCGAACCGATTGTCTATTGCGGCATCAACATCGTCGGACTGCGCCGCCGCGGATTCACCAACGACCAGGTCTATCTTATTCAGGACATCTACCGCACGCTCTACACCCGCGGACTCAACAACACGGATGCCATCCAGTGTATCGAAACGGAGTATGAACCGAGTGTCGAGCGCAACCTGATTCTGGACTTCATCAAGTCGTCGAAGCGGGGCATTGTCCGGGGTTCGATTGACGAATAAAAAAGAACGCAGCGGGTGTATGAGTGACGATAAATTTTTATTTTTGACCCGGGAAACAAATGTAACTAAAATATGATATATCAATTTCTGATTCTTTCTGACGAAGCGGACAATTTCAAGCGCGAGATAAAAATCAGTCCCGACGCTACTTTCCTTGACCTGCACCGTGCCATTCTGGACGCCGTCAAGTACAAACACGACGAGATGTGTTCCTTTTTCATCTGCGATGAAGACTGGAATAAAAAGACCGAAATTACGCTGATTGACATGGACGCATCTTCCGAAGCGGGTGCGTCTTTCGATGTGGACACGTACCTGATGGAGAAAACCCTGCTGGAGGAACTGCTGGAAGACGAACATCAAAAACTGCTCTACGTCTTCGATTTCCTGATGGAACGTTCGTTTTTCATCGAACTGAACAAAATCATCACGGGTCAAAGCATCGACCTCCCCGTCTGTTCGCTGACAGTCGGCGACCCGCCGCCGCAATCCATCTCAATCGACGAAATGGAAAAACGTATCGACCAGCACATCGACGTGGGCGAAGATTTCTACGGCGACATGGAATATAACGACGACGAACTTGATTCCATCTCCGGCGAATACGACGACGGCGCCACCGGCAGCAGCTACTACGACGACGAACGCTATTGATGAACGTACTGCTTGTGCTGCCTGGCCCCACCGGCGCGGGAAAGACGGAACTGAGCCTGCATCTGGCCGGGACCTTCGGCGCCCCTGTCATTTCGGCCGATTCGCGCCAGCTATACAGAGACCTGCCCGTCGGGACGGCGGCTCCTTCGCCGGAACAGCAAGCCCGCGTCAGGCATTACATGGTCGGCACGCTGGCTTTGGAAGATTATTACAGCGCCAGCCGGTTTGAAGAAGAAGCGCTTGCCCTTTTAAAAGAACTGTTTGCAACACACGCCATTGTCCTGATGACCGGCGGGTCGATGATGTATATCGACGCCATCTGCAAGGGCCTGGACGAAATCCCCACCGTGACGCCCGACATCCGGCAAGCGCTTTGGGCGCAGTATGAACGGGAGGGTTTGGCCTCCCTTCTAAAGGAACTGAAGGCAGCCGACCCTGTTCATTATCAAAAAGTCGACCGGATGAACCGCAAGCGGGTCATTCACGCGCTTGAAATCTGCCGAATGACGGGACAGCCGTATTCTTCCTTCTGTACCCGTACCGTCCGGGAACGCCCTTTTCGAATCATTCAAGTCGGCCTCACCCGGCCGCGCGAAGAACTCTATGAACGTATCAACCGTCGGGTCGACCGGATGGTGGCGGACGGATTAGTCGACGAAGCCCGTCGCGTCTATCCCTTTCGCCATCTCAACGCCCTGAATACCGTAGGTTATAAGGAACTGTTCCGCCATTTCGACGGGGAATGGTCGCTCGAGGAGGCGGTCGAAAAAATCAAACGCAACACGCGCGTCTATGCCCGCAAGCAAATGACCTGGTTCAAACGGGACAAAAGCATCGAATGGTTCCACCCGGACGATAAAACCGCCATCCTGACGCATATTGAGCAGGCGATGGGAAATATCACTCATCATTAATCATTAATTTCCTTTTGCCCGCGATAAATGAGTTCTGCTTTTCAGATCTTGAGTTCTGATTTCCTGACAATGCCTAACTATTGATTCGCATTAACCACTAACCATTAAAAAAGTCAAGGTTCAAAACGGGATGTTTCGAACCTTGACCTTGCATTTTATCCGGTTACCGGACAGGCGGGATGAATTACATCATGCCACCCATGCCTCCCATACCCGGAGCTGCGGGCGCTGCAGGCGTTTCTTCCTTCTTCTCGGCCACCACGCATTCGGTC
>JAISEZ010000136.1 GCA_031263835.1 Tannerella sp. | reverse complement strand
TAACATGTAACAGTTTGTAGAGACGCGGCATGACACGTCTCTACCTGTCCCGTCAGGGACAGTCTGTCGGTAGAAAATATACGTCTCACCCCCTGCTCCCGTCCCGTCAGGGACGGAATATGGGTTTTCGGCGACACATTCCGTCCCGCCGGGACGGTACGTCATGGGGATGGTCTGTTTCTACCGACATGTTGTCCCTGACGGGACATCGGAGATACGGTTATATGTTATTTATTTTGCATTCCTTAACTCCCCTTCGGTCGTTGACCGTTGGTTCAGGGCGCAGGACGGAGCGTGCGTCATCATACCCAGGGTGTTGCCGTTGGGCTGGGTTATGCCGGGCTTTCAGCCCTCGGTCGCTACTGCAGATTCGCATCACTAATCACTAACCACTAATCATTAATCACTAGAAAGAATTATGAATTATTTGCACGGTTGTTGCCTCTGCCGACCTTCACCCGCTCATCACTGAACTTTGTCTTTCCGGCGCGCCCCCGTGAGATACGCCTTTCGTCGAACTGACGTAATATCTAAATATAATGTGTAATTTTGCACGCCCGGATTTTGATCCGGCAAAACAGGAAAAGAGGATATGAAAAATGTATTGGTGATCGGTTCGACGGGCCAGATTGGCTCGGAACTGACAATGGAATTAAGGCGACGTTATCCGGGAGGTCAGATTGTTGCAGGTTACATTCCCGGCGCCGAGCCGCAGGGCGACCTGGCGTCGTCGGGGCCTTCCGCCGTCGTGGACATCACGAACGAACGGCAGATTGCGGAAACGGTGTCGCGCTACCGTGTGGACACGGTTTACAATCTGGCGGCGCTGCTGTCGGCGGTTGCCGAAGCCAGGCCGCAATCGGCCTGGAAAATCGGCACGGGCGGCCTGTTCAACGTGCTTGAAGTAGCCCGCGAGATGCATTGCAGCGTGTTTACGCCCAGTTCGATTGGCGTTTTCGGCAGCGACGCGCCCAAACAGATGACGCCGCAGGATACGGTGCGCAATCCGCGCACGATGTACGGCGTGACGAAAGTAACGGGCGAACTGTTGAGCGACTATTATTTCCGCCGTTTCGGAGTGGATACCCGCTCGGTACGCTTTCCCGGACTGATTTCGTATGTGGCGCCGCCGGGAGGAGGTACGACCGACTACGCCGTGGACATTTTTTATTCCGCCACCGGAAACGGGCATTTTGTCTGTCCGATTGCAGCAGGCACGTTTATGGATATGATGTACATGCCCGATGCGCTTCATGCGGCGATTCGGATTATGGAAGCCGACCCTTCGCGACTGCAGCACCGGAATGCGTTTAACGTCACGGCGATGAGTTTCGACCCGGAGATTATCTGCCGGCAAATCCGGAAATACGTCCCCGGTTTCACAATGGAATACCGGGTCGACCCGTTGCGGCAGGCCATTGCCGAGTCGTGGCCCGATTCGCTGGACGACCGTTGCGCCCGCGAAGAGTGGGACTGGAATCCGCAATACGACCTGGACGCCATGACCCGGGACATGCTTGAAAAACTGACGGACAGGATAAAAAACAACGGGGAGGCACAGCCGTTTCACGGATAACGATGGAAGAAATACTGACTTACGAACGTAACCTGTTCATGTGGATTAACAGTTCGCATACGCCTTTTCTGGATGCGGTACTATGGCCGTTTTCAGGCATTTTCGTCTGGTGTCCGCCGATACTTGTCATGCTGTATTTTTATCTGAAGCGGCGGAAGGAGTGGATATCCGTCTCTTTGGCGACAGGGCTGGTTTTCGTGCTGTGCTGCACCGTTTCGGCGCTTTTGTTCAAGCCCTGGTTTGCCCGTTTTCGTCCCACCATGCATCCCCTGTTCATGGAATACGTCGTTTTGCTGCGCGACTACAAGGCAAACGGCGCATACGGATTTATTTCGGGACATGCCACCAGCGCCTTCGGCTTTGCCGTGCTGTCGCTTCTGCTGGTGAAAAACAGAATCTATACGCCCATCATTTTGCTGTGGGCGCTTCTGATGGGCTATTCACGCATCTACATGGGCGCCCATTTCATTTCGGACGTACTGGCCGGCGTGCTGGTCGGCTCACTGCTGGGCGGGAGCGTATATGCGCTCTACAAACAGGTTGTGAAACGTTCCGGTTACCTGTTGCAGCTATGAACGGCCCCGGTTTGAAGAAAACGTTCGCGGCGCTGATGGCATGCCTGTTCTTTCCGGCGACGCTCTCCGGACGGGAAAACATGCCCGGGAAAAAGATTCCGTCCGACCTGCGCCTGTCTGCCGATACGGCGCGCGTCCGCACTTCGTATGCGAAGTGGGCGATTCCGGCCCTCTGCATCACTTACGGCGTGGTTGCACGGTTTAACGAAACGCCGGTGCGCCGCTTCGACCATTACGTGGCAAACCGGGTGAACGAAAACATCCACCGCCATTATGCGGTGGACGACTACCTGCAATACGCGCCGGCGATGGCGGCCTTTGGACTGGACTTCCTGCCGGGTATCTCATCCGGACACAATTTGAGAGACCGGACATTGCTTTTTGCCACCTCCTACCTGTTTATGGGCGCTGCGGTCGGCGCGATGAAAACGCAGCTTTCCGTGTGGCGTCCGCTGCGGCAGGCCGACAATTCATTCCCTTCGGGACATACGGCAATGGCCTTTACGGGCGCCCATCTGCTGTACAGGGAATACAGGGACGCGTCTCCGTGGATTGGTATCGGAGGATATGCCGTGGCTACGGCGACGGGCGTCCTGCGTGTCGTCAATCAGCGGCACTGGGTGAGCGACGTGGTGACGGGCGCGGGAATCGGCATACTGAGCGTGGAAGCCGCCTACCTGATGCTTCCGGTGTGGCACCGGCTGCTGGGCATCCGCGACGGCGGCGGACGGATGACGTTCATGCCCGCCGTAAGTCCGGCCGGCGCCGGAGTGGGATGGGTTTATGTATTTTGAATTTCTCCCTCCCCGCAAAAATAGTTAGATGATAATGATTGAAATATGCAGGAAGTTTGTATTTTTGCGTCCCCGAACGGGAACAATTTCGAAACGGCAGGCGGGAATAACTGAATATTAATTGAATAAAACGGATTTTGAGATGATAAAGAAAGTGGCGAACCTGATCCCGAATACCTTTTTTATTGCAAAAGGCAGTGGTGATTCCGAACTGGAAAAGCATGCCGGTTCGTATCACATGGCATTGTATGACGCGGGCATTGCGGATTTCAATATCATGACCTATTCTTCGGTCATTCCGGCCACGGCGCGTCTGGTGACGATGGACGAAATAGACCTGCCGCCCTTCGGCTCGGAGATGAAAACCATCATGGCCGTTTCGCACGGATATCAGGACGAATTTGTGTCGGCGGGGATTGTGTACGCATGGATGTACAGGGATGAAAATTTTGACGAGAAAGTCGGCGGACTGGTCTGCGAAGTGAGCGGCCGTTACCGGATCGAAGAACTGGAATCGCGTCTGATTCGCGTCATTAACGATCTGCACCAGAAAACCTACGGAAAATATTATCTGGGCGAATTGAATTTCGTAACCGAAGGCCTCACCATCGAAAAGCGGTATGGCACGGCGCTGGCGGCCCTGTGTTTCACGGATTTTCTGCTTCCCTCCGTATGAAAGGGAACCATCCGGTAGAGGACGTTGAAATGAAACAGACACCGGTAGATTATCAGACCGTCAGGCGCGTAATCGGCAGTTACGGACTGCCGGACTTCGGCAGGGCGACCATCCGCGAAGTAGTGGCCGTGTCCCATCAGCTGGAACGGGAGACGGGAACGGAGTTCATCCACATGGAAATGGGGGTACCCGGTTTGAAGCCGGCGCAGGCGGGTGTCGACGCCGAAATCAAGGCCCTTCAAAACGGCATTGCCGCCGTCTATCCGAACATCAACGGACTGCAGGAACTGAAAGACGAAGCCTCGCGTTTCATCAAGGCATTCGTGAATGTGGACGTGAAGCCGGAGGGTTGCGTACCCGTAACCGGTTCGATGCAGGGAACGTATGCCTCGTTCCTGACCTGCGGACAGTGCGATGCGGCAAAGGACACGATTCTTTTCATCGACCCCGGTTTCCCGGTGCAGAAACAGCAAATCACGGTGATGGGCTACCGCCATGTCTCGTTTGACGTTTACGAGCACCGGGGCGACAAACTGCGCGCGATACTGGAACACTATCTTTCGCAGGGGACGATTGCGGCCATGGTATATTCCAACCCGAACAATCCGGCCTGGTTCTGCCTGACGGAAAGCGAGCTGCAAATCATCGGCGAAATGGCGACGCGCCATGACACGATTGTAATCGAAGACCTTGCCTATTTTGCGATGGATTTCCGGCAGGCCCTGGGGACGCCCTTTCAGCCGCCCTATCAGGCCAGCGTAGCCCGCTACACGGAACATTACATCCTGCAAATCTCCGGCTCGAAAGCGTTCAGCTACGCCGGCCAGCGTATCGGCGTAACGGCGATATCCGACAGGCTGTACCGTCGCTCCTGGCCGGGACTGACGCAGCGCTACGGCGGCGGAACCTTCGGCACGGTTTACATTCATCGCGTGCTCTACGCGCTCTCGTCGGGCACGAGCCATTCCGCACAATACGCCCTGGCCGCCATGTTCAAGGCGGCTTCCGACGGCGCGTTCGATTTCGTTGCCGAAGTAAGGGAATACGGCCGCCGCGCGGAGCGGCTGAAACGGATTTTCGTCGATCACGGCTTTAAGATTGTGTATGACCGCGACCTGGATGCGCCGATTGCAGACGGATTCTATTTCACCGTCGCCTATCCGGGTCTGACCGGCGGGCAGCTGATGGAAGAACTGATTTATTACGGCGTCAGCGCCATTTCGCTGAGTACGACCGGCAGCAACCAGGAAGGTTTGCGCGCCTGCACGTCGTTTATCAAGCCGCATCAGTATGAGTTACTTGACAGGCGGCTGACGCATTTCGAAGCGCATCATCCCGTCGATTAACTCTATTTACAATACATTAACAGGGAAACAGTTGGCCATCCCCTGTAAACTCCCTATATTGTGAGCCGTATTCAAAATAATCGGGAAAAGGATGGCTTCATACAGGGATATTTTCAAAATCAGGCATAATGACTTATGTCCGGGGAAAGGGAAGATACTCATTTCCGAACCTTTCCTGCAGGAGGCATATTTTCAGCGGTCGGTAGTGCTTTTGGTCGAACACAACATAAAGGGTTCGATAGGACTGGTCGTGAATAAACAAACCGGTCTGATTGTCAATGATTTTTTCTCCGAGCTGAAAAATCTGCCGGATATTCCCATTTTTCTGGGAGGGCCGGTCAGTTCCAATCATTTGTTTTTCATTCATTCGCTGGGGCCGGATGTGGTTCCGGACGGCGTACAGGTCTGTGAGAATTTGCGCTTTGACGGAAACTTTGAGGCGTTGAGGGACTATCTTTCCGAAGGGCATCCGGCAAAAGGCGTCGTGAAATTCTTTTTAGGCTATTCCGGCTGGGAAAGCAATCAACTGAATACGGAAATTGTCCGCAATTCGTGGCTGGTCAGTCATTCATCGCCCGAAAGCATCCTGCTCGCCGAAGGTGACTCCTTCTGGAATCACGCCGTGGAACGGCTGGGCGATCCCTACAGCGCATGGATAAACTATCCGAAATTCCCGGAAATGAATTGATGTAACGAAATTAGTGGTTAGTGATTAATGATTAATGGTTAATGATTAATGCGAATCGGTAGTTAGGCATTGTCCGGAAATGTATTGTTTATTTCCAGACCATGCCTTAGCAGGGCGAACACACAGGTTCGCCCCTACATGCGCTAACCCCTAATTTATAATAATCATTAATTGGAAAAAAATTTCCATGCGAAACTATTGCATATTCAAAAAAAAGAAATGTATCTTTGCCGGCAAAATATAAATCCAAAAATAGAAAGATAATGAAAGGGTCTACTTTTTTCCATATAAACAACCGTAATTCCACTCTTTTACCGGTCGACGGGGAAGACTGTGGAATGACTTTGGCACGGTTTTTGCTGGGGGGGGGGGATTTCCTCATTATGTTGTAATTAGGGGAAATACGACCCGTGAACGACACACGGCCGACAGGCCGTTTTTCTACAAAAGCAAAAAAAATCAGTTTATTTTCGAGGGAGGAGAGAACATTTCTCTCCCGTACCGCCGGGTAGAGCGCCACGCTTTCTGTCCGGAAGAACCGTTTTTATACGGTTCAAAGATTCAACCGTTCAAAGATTCAAGGGCGAGTGGCATGGTTTTGTGCATGGACACGGAGAAAAATGCGAGAATGAGCAAATGTGAAAATGAATTTGCATACTCTCACATGCTCATGAATCGGCGTGATGTAGCAGGAATGGTCCCCGGGCAAAATGAGAAAAAAAACAGGAAGGTCTTGTCAGGAAATAAGCAGTACATTTCCGGACTGCTTTGCTTTGCTTCGTTCCTCGCAACCCCTCGCAACTCCTCGCAGTGACGGTCGGCAGACCCGGGCTGCTTTGCTTTGTGTTTCGCAACTCCTCGCAGGGACGGGTCGACGAGCGGTCGTTTTTCCGGCGACCGTCGTTGCGCCGACCGTCCTTGCGACTGCAAGGGGTTGCGAGGAACGAAGCAAAGCAGGAAGCAATCCGGAAATGCACTGTTTATTTCCAAACAGGGCTTCATCATTAATCATTAACCATTAACCATTAATCATTATTTATCGTGTTTTACGTAAGAATCAACAGAATCAGAGTATTTGACAACCGCGAGGGGTTCCTCGGGCTGTTCAACCGCGCCGAGATGCGTATCTACAGTTATGTTACCGGTTATGCGGGGACTGGTCAGCCCTCCGAACTGACGCCGGGCGACCTGGCCGGACTATGCGGAGACCTTGATTGCAGTGATTGACAGAGTAGAAAGGATCGTGAATAATGAAATTTAATGCAGAAAATAATGTCTGAATAAGCCGAAATGAGACTTTAAATAAGAAGTAGGTACAAATCGAAATTTGAATAATATGAATTTGATTGGATTAACATCAGGAGAAGTAGCCGGTTTAGAAGCTAAAGCCGGTGATTTGCACGGATTCAAACCGGAAATAATGCACGAAAGCAGAGACGTTTCC
>JAISEZ010000135.1 GCA_031263835.1 Tannerella sp. | reverse complement strand
GTCACAGGTGCTCACGGGATTCCGGTGGTCGCCGACCGGCTGTTTGAAGATTCGGACTTTTCCGATGCAGACGCGTTGATTTTGCCGGGCGGCGGCCCCGGCAGCCAGATGCTGAACGGACACGAAGGGCTTAAAAAACAGCTTGTCCGCCAGTACGAACAGCACAAAACGGTCGCAGCCATTTGTGCCGCGCCGCTGGTTTTGGGCGGACTGGGTTTGCTGAAAGGGAAGAAAGCCACTTGCTACCCCGGCATCGAACCGCAGCTGACCGGCGCCATCCTGACCGACGAACCGGCTGTCACCGACGGAAATATCATCACCGGCAAAGGCCCTGGACTGGTTTTCGATTTCGGGCTGGCCGTCCTGACCGCCCTGCAGGGAGCGGAAACCGCCAGCCGCGTAGCCGGCGACCTGCTGTACAGCCGGTAAATTGAAATAGTGATATTAGGTGACAGACTAATGCCGGAAACTGCCGGTCGGTAAGCCGGCGTACCACCGGCTGATAAGCCGCATGATCGCCGGCCGGTAAGCCGCATAACCACCGGCTGGTAGGCCGCGTGACCGCCGGCGGGGAAGGTGATACACTGTTTTTCTGTTTGCATCTCACAATTTCAGCCCCTGCGCAGTATAATTCCCCTGCGTCCGGCTTTCTGCCCCTCGCTCTCTTAGCTCCTTCCGGAACGTCACCGGCGACTGTCCCGTATGTTTTTTGAAGAACTTGCCGAAGGTCGACTGGTCGGGGAAGTGTAGCCGGTTGGCCACCTCCTGCACGCTGATGTACGGCGACGGCATCTTCAGCAGCCCCTTCGCTTCCACCATCAGGGCGTCCTGTATCCACTGGCTGGCCGAACGGCCGCTCTGTTCCTTCAGCACGAGCGAAAGATACTGCGGCGTGATGCACAGCTTGTCGGCATAGAACGAAACCTCATGTTCCTCCGTGCAGTGGCTGGAGAGCAGCGCCAGAAAGTTGGCGAAAATTTCCTCCCTGCGCGTCAGTACCGGCGAGAAAATGTTTTCCCTGCGCGAGAAAAAGAAATTGCCCATGTCGAGGAAAAAGGCTTTCAGCGTGTTGAAGGCTATCTCTTTATGGAACATGTGCGTCTCCTGCTTCATGCGCGTCCGCAGCGCCTGCAGGTCGCCGTACAGGAGACTGAACTCCTCCGGCTCGAACACGCTGAACGGGGTTTTCTTCAACTGCATGTAGGGAATCAGCGGCATGCTGTGCTGCGGAGACGGACGTCCGCTTTCCATCAGCGACCGGGAAAGCAGCAGCGCCCAGGCCTTGAAATCCTGCGTGATGCGTGTCAGTTGAGCGATGTGGGTCGGCAGAATCCACAGTATCCCGTTTTCCGGCACCTGATGCGTGATATAGTCTATCGACATCGTTATTTCCCCCTTCATAACGCCGATAAGCATCAGGTCCTTGTGGCGCGTGGGGGCGGGGAAAGTCATTCCGTTGACGTTCAGAGCCGACAGCAGGTGGTCAAACTCCATCAATACCAGTTCATCCTGAAAGTTCTCCAGCGATACCAGGGAATCCCTGTAAACCGTCAAATCCCGTAATAATTCGGCTATCATTGTCTTCTCAATTTTATATTTAATCGGTAGTTAGTAGTTAGTAGAACCATTCGCATCAATCACTAACCACTAACCACTATCACTAACCATTAACCACTGTTTTTGCGGCAAAGGTCGCATCTTCACGCCATTTCCCCAACACCTTATCGACCGGAGGGCTGTTTTTCCCGACGAACGGAAGGAAAAAACGGACAAGATGCGCGGCGACCGTTATTCCCGTCGCTCGCTTTGAATCTTTGAATGATTGAATCTTTGAATTTTCCTGTCTATGCCGCATACAGTTTAACTGTCATCAGGCGGCAAAGATAGGCATTTTTTCGCCCGAGTTTTGTTTTTCACCAGTGATTTTCTTTTTTCCGGAAATAAACGGGCTTTGCAGCAGGTTTCCGGATTGATTTTGACTAATTATGTAACGTATTACACCTTTTCGGTTTACTTTATACAGCCTACCTTTGCTGCCGTATTTTGAACCGGACAGCATGTTGAAAGAACATATCATCGCGACAACGCTTGAACTCTTCGCCCGCAACGGCGTCAGGAAGGTCAGCATGGACGACATCGCCCGCAGGGCCGGCGTGTCGAAACGCACCCTCTACGAGTTTTTCGACGACAAGGAGACGCTGCTCGTACAGATTCTCGAAACCAATTTCAACCGCGCCGGCGAGTGTCTTGCCCGCCTGACGAAGGAGACGTATACGGCGCTGGAGATTTTTCTCCTTTTCAACGAGAAGCTTATGGCCACGCCCGTCTGGTACTGCGAGGCGTTCTATCAGGACATCTGCCGCTATCCGGAGGCGTACGCCTGCATGAAGCGCGGCAAGCAGAAGTTTCTGGACATGGCGACGCTCCTGCTGAAGCAGGGCATCCGCGAGGGCGTGTTCTGCTCCGATATTGATTTCGACATCATCGCCCTGCTGGCGCGCGAACAGATGGAAATGTCGCAGCCTGCCGGCGTGTTCTGCAAATACAGTCATACGGATGTGCACAATACGTTTTTCCTGCTTTTCATTCGCGGGATATGTACCGACGCCGGGCGGAAGATTCTGGAACGCTACAGCGTGAAAAAGCAGTTCAAGGCATAGAAGTGCGGGGACGGACGCGCGCATCTTGTCCGTTTTTTTATCCCGTTCGTCGGGAAAAACGGTCATCCGGTCGATAAACGCTTGGCGGAACGGCATGAAGATGCGACCTTTGCAGTGATTAGTGGTTAATGATTAGTGATTAGTTAATGTAAGATTGAAATGATAAGGTTAGTAAACAGAAAAACGGCAGGGACGGCCGTCATGTGGCTGTCCCTCTTCGCCCCGCTCGCGGCGGCCGGCAGCGTGCAGGACACGCTGGCGCTCCGTCTGGGACAGGCCATCGAAATCGCGCTGAGCGAAAGCCCGTCGGTCAGGGTGGCCGACCTGGAGGTGGAGAAGAAAAAGTACGCACGCAAGTCGGGCGAATCGTCGCTCTATCCCCAGATTGATGCTGTGGGGCAGTATTCCCGCACGATTAAGAAGCAGGTCATGTACATGGACGACGCCTTCAATATGGAAGAGATGCTCACGCCCATCGTGGCGCCGCTCATCGGGGGCGCCGAGCAGACGTTTGCCGAGACGACGCCCGGCTACGTCCCCGGCACGCTGTCCGGAAACGTCCTCGCCAACACGCCGGAGGCGACCGCCTCGTCCGGCAACGAGGGCATCGCCGTGGGACGCGACAACAACTGGACGGGCGGCGTGAACGTTAACTGGGCGGTCGTCGTGCCGGCGCTCTGGAAGAGCCTCGAAATCTCCGGGCTGGACGTCGAGCGGGCGGTCGAGAGCGCCCGTTCGTCCAAAATCAACATGGTCAACGCCGTCCGCAAGGCGTGGTACGGCGTGCTGCTGGCCAGGGACGCCCGCGCCGTGCTGCAGGAAAGCTACGACAACGCCATCCTGAGCTACAGCAATATTCGCGACAAGTTTCAGCAGGGGCTGGTCTCCGAGTTCGACCTGATTCGCGCCGACGTCAACGTCAAGAACATCAAGCCCGACCTGATTCAGACCGAGAATGCCTGCAACCTCGCCACCCTCTCGCTCAAGGCGCTGATGGGCATCGACATCGACCGGCCCGTGGCCGTCGAGGGCAGCCTGCTCGACTACGAGGAGGGGCTGTATGCCGAAATCCTCGGCGTCGACCCTTCGCTGGCCCTCAACTCCGACCTCCGGCAGTTCGACCTCCAGCACGAGCAGCTCCGGAAGACGCTCGAACTCTACCGGGCACAGTACTACCCGACCATCGCGCTGACGGGCAACTACATGTACATGTCCATGAACAATGACTTCCGCTTCGGCGACTACCGCTGGAACCCCTACTCGACCATCGGGCTGAGCATCTCCATCCCCCTTTTCGACGGATTCAGGAAACGCAGCGACGTGCGCCAGACCCGCGTCTCGCTCGAGCAGATGAAATGGCAGCGCGAAGACATCGTGCGCAACCTCCGCCTGGCGGTCGACAACAACGTCAACAACATGACCAACTACGTCGAACAGGTCATCTCCACCCGCGACGTCGTGGCGCAGGCCCAGAAGGGATACGAAATCTCGCGCAAGCTCTACGACACCGGCATGGGCACCCTGCTCGACCTCAACAACGCGCAGCTCGGCCTCACCCAGGCCAGCCTCGCCTTCAACCAGGCCATCTACAACTTCCTCGTCTCCAAAGCCGACCTCGACAAAACGCTCGGCTTCGAAGACTGGAACGAAAAGCAATAATCAATGATGAATGATAAATTATTAATGATGAATCAAACCGGCATTCCGGCGAACCTTGCCAACCTTCCGGCAGACCTTGCCGGCGTTCCGGTGAACCTTCCCGGCGTTCCGGCGAACCTTGCCGGCATTCCGGGAAACTTTCCCGGCGTTCCGGCAGACCTTCCCGGCATTCCGGCGAACCTTCCCGGCGTTCCGGCGAACCTTGCCGGCGTTCCGGGAAACTTTCCCGGCGTTCCGGGAACTTTTCCCGGCGTTCCGGCAGACGTTTCCGGAAGGTCGTTATATACTTACAAAGTAGCAATTTAACGGAAATACATTCCGCAACAGATAATCAATAATTAATAAGTAACAATTGAAGAATTACCTATGAAGCGAAAGAATATATTCAAAGGAATCGCGCTGCTGGCCGTCGGC
>JAISEZ010000133.1 GCA_031263835.1 Tannerella sp. | reverse complement strand
CGCGACATATTCGATTATCCGGCCGACGGCCCCGACCTGAACAGCGGCATCCATTTCTGCCTCTTCAACAACCTGTGGGGCACAAACTATCCGGCATGGATGGAAGGAACATGGACATTTCGCTTCAAACTTGAATGGAAAGAAAATGACGGACAAAGGTAATTTCACCGGACAGCATCCCGCAGCAGTTGCGGGACGGCTTTTAAGCGGGAGCATGATTGTCCTGCTGTGTCTCTTCTGCCTTTCGCGGACGGGGCTTTGCGCCGCGCCGGTCGCTTTCGAGACTGGCGAAATAAAGGCGACGGTACGCTATTACACGGATACGGAAGTGAAAGAAGAGTTGACGTTCCGCATGAAGAACGGCAGCCGCGCGACAGACCGGAACGGCGCGGAATGGGAACTCGGCATGAGCGTGCAGCCCGTCGACGGGCAGCCGGACGCGACGGATTACCTCCTGAGCTGGAAACTCCTGAAAGGCGAAGCGCGCGAGGCGGCGGTTGGCGTCGATTTCGTTTTCAACGAATGGACGGCGCGGGAGTTCGTCTTTGTGCCGGCGATTGTTTACGCCGGAAACCGTTTCGACATAAAGGATCTTACCTATCCTCCCTTCTGGTACGATTCGACGGAATGGCGCCCGGACATGCCGACCACGACCACCGTACAGCCCACGCTGGGAAAGCACGGAAAGGGAAAAATCGAACTGAATACCGGCAACGCCTCCACTCCGCTGATGGCGTTTCATTCTCCCGACAGGCAGCGGGGATGGATGGTGCAGACCACGCAGGGCAGCCGCTTCGGAAATCACGGCCTGTCCGTGGAAGAGGAAGAGGACGCGCAGCGGGGCAGCGCAACGTTTTCCATTACGGCGCCGGCCATGCGGAAGACCATGGCCATGATGGGCGCGCTGAGACCTTCGGGCGACCGTGCGCCGGACTGGAAAGCCGGGGATACGCTGTCCATCCGCTTTCGCGTCCATGCTTTCCCTGCGCCCGAACTGCTGTCGCTCTACCGTCGCTTTATGGAAGTGCGGAAAGACCTGAACGCGTCGGAACGCCGGGACATACTCCCGTTCAGCAAAGCCTGGGAGCTGATGTATAATTTTTACGAACGCGAACGCTGGCAGGATTCCCTCCGGCATTACAGCCTGAACGGCCTCTGGCAGCTGGGATGGGGCGGCGGCGGACAGTGTACCCTGCCGCTGATGATGCGGGGTACGCCGGCCACCAGACAGCGTGTAATGAGCAATCTGGATTTTATCTTCTCGAAAACCCAGACGCCTTCCGGTTTTTTCTATGCCTGTCGCGAGGGCGGCGAGCTTGTCGGGATTGGGAAATCGTTCAGGCACGATGATGTGACTTTTATCCGTTCGCAGGGAGACTGGCTCTACATGTCCCAGCATCATTTCCGGCAGATTGTTTCGGAGGGGGGAGAAGTCCCGCCGCAATGGCTGTCCGCGATACGGAATCAGGCGGATGCTTTTGTGAGAATGTGGGAGAAGCACGGACAGTTCGGGCAGTTCCTCGATGTGCAGACGGGAGAGCTGCTGATAGGCGGCTCGACAGCCGGAGCAATCGTCTGCGGCGGACTGGCGCTGGCTTCGCAGACTTTCGCTACGCCCCGCTACCTCGAAGTGGCGGCGGAGGCGGCGGAGAAATATCACCGCGACTTTGTGCTGAATGGATATACCAGCGGCGGCCCGGCAGAGATACTTTCGGCGCCCGACAGCGAATCGGCGTTCGGACTGTTTGAGGCGCTGATGGCGCTTTACGGGGTCGACGGGGACAGGAAATGGCTGTCCCGCGCCGCGGATTTGCTGCCTCTCTGTGCAAGCTGGACGGTTTCATACGACTATTGCTTCCCCGCCGGTTCCGTCATGAATCAGCTGGACGCCCGTTCCTGCGGTTCGGTATGGGCAAGCGTGTCCAACAAGCACAGCGCCCCGGGAATCTGTACGTGGTCGGGAGACTGTTTGCTGAAATACTACCGTGCAACGGGAGATCGCCGGGCGATTGAACTGCTTGCCGATATTGCGCATGACATTCCGCAGTACATCAGCCGCGCCGGCCGTCCGATCGGGAATATGCCTCCGGGAGGCATCTGCGAGCGTGTGAATTTAAGTGACTGGGAAGGAAAAGACAATGTGGGAGGAAATATCTTCGGATCGTGTACGTGGAGCGAGACGACGGTTTTGCTGACGGTTACCCAGCTGCCCGGAGTATATGTCCGGCCGGAGACTGGTTTCCATGTCGCCTTCGACCATGTCAGGACGGAAACCGTAGAACCGGACGGCGACAGTGGCTTGCTGCTGCGACTGACAAACCTGACCGAATTTTCCGCCGACATAAGCGTGTTTTCGGAATCGGAAAGGCAGGCCCGGCAAACGCCGTTTGCAATGACCCCGGAAAATACGCAAACCGTTCATCTGGAACCGAACGAGACGAAGGTGATACGGTGCGGTTCGAACTAATAGTTTATGATGGACAATTAAGGGATTTTTTATAAATTACATGTTTCAAGCGAAAAACACATATGTTTTTTCCGACATTATTATTAATTATTTCCTTACCTTTGCGCCCTCAAATTTTTTTGTATATGGGAAATATTGTAGCAATCGTAGGTCGTCCGAATGTAGGTAAATCGACACTATTCAATCGTTTGGTAGGGATGCGGCAGTCTATCGTTGATGAGACGGCAGGCGTTACGCGCGACAGAATTTATGGCAAGTCGGACTGGAACGGCAAGGAATTTTCGGTAAT
>JAISEZ010000126.1 GCA_031263835.1 Tannerella sp. | reverse complement strand
CTTTTGATATATTTCGATATGCATGGAAGAATGTTTCGAAATTATTTGCTGCTGTAGAAATACCGTTTTATCTTTGTAGAAATTTTGTATGTAAGTGATATGAAGCGCAGGCACAGTATAGCACAATTCAGCGATGCGTCCATCCGGTGGGACGTCATCGTTATCGGCGGGGGAGCAACGGGACTGGGTACGGCGGTAGACGCCGCATCCAGAGGTTACAGGGTAGCCCTGCTGGAGCAGTCCGATTTCACGAAAAGCACCTCCAGCCGCAGTACGAAACTGGTACACGGCGGCGTTCGTTATCTGGCGCAGGGCGACATCGGGCTGGTGACGGAAGCGCTGCACGAACGCGGACGGATGAAGCAAAACGCTCCGCATCTGGTAAAAGACCAGCGGTTTATCATCGGAAACTTTCGGTGGTGGGAAAAGCCCTTCTATACGCTGGGACTGACCCTGTACGACATCCTCGCGGCCAAACGCGCGTTCGGGCGGTCGCTGCCGGTGAACAGGCAGCAGGTCACGGCGGAGATTCCGCAAATCCGCGTCCGGGGACTGAAGGGAGGCGTAGTCTATCACGACGGGCAGTTCGACGATTCCCGCATGGCGGTTCATCTGGCGCAGACGGCTACGGAATATGGCGCCGCATGTGCAAACTATGTCAGGGTGACCGGCCTGAGAAAGGACGAACGCGGAAAAATCACGGGCGTCGACGCCTGCGACCTGCTTACGAACCGGCTGTTTCATCTGCACGCCGGGGCGGTCGTCAATGCGACGGGGATTTTTGTCGATGAACTGATGCAGATGGACGTCCGGGGGAAAGCCGGACTTGTGCGTCCCAGTCAGGGCGTGCATCTGGTGGTTGACAGGTCGTTTCTGGGGGGCGACACGGCGATTATGATTCCCAAAACGGCCGACGGGCGGGTGATGTTCGGCGTGCCGTGGCACGGGAAAGTGGTGCTGGGAACCACCGATACGCCGATGAGCGAATTTACGCTGGAGCCGCGGGCGCTGGACAGGGAAATCGACTTTATCCTGCGCACGGCCGGCGCCTACCTGCTGAAACAGCCGCAGCGCGCGGACGTCCTTTCCGTATTTGCCGGTCTGCGGCCGCTGGCGGCGACCGGAAAAAACGCGGACGAAAAGAAAACAAAGGAAATTTCCCGAAACCACAAAATCATCCTGTCCGAAAGCGGCCTGATTACCGTTGTCGGCGGCAAGTGGACAACTTACCGGCGCATGGCGGAAGATGCCGTCAACAGGGCGATTGCCGTCGCCGGACTGCCCCGCAGGAAATGCGTGACCCGGCATCTGCATATTCACGGATATAAAAAAGACGTGAATCAGGCATCTTTTCACGGCGTATATGGCTCCGATTACGAAAAGATATTACTTTTGCAGCATGAAAACGGTCGCTGGAATGAAAAGCTCCATCCGCAGTATGATTACACCGGGAAGGAAGTTGTCTGGGCCGTGCGCGAGGAAATGGCCTTCACCGTCGAAGACGTCCTGGCACGCAGGCTCCGGCTTCTGTTTCTGGATGCGCGGGCAGCCATGGAGGCGGCGCCCAAGGTAGCGTCCCTGATGGCGAAGGAACTGGGCGAAGACACGGCCTGGGAGCAGGCGCAGGTGGACGCCTTTGTGGAGACGGCAAAGGGATATTGCCTGCATCCGTAAACGGAAGCAACCGTTTGAATCTTTGAATTATGGAATCATTGAATCATTGAATTATTGAATATATGGAAAAGTACATTTTGTCATTCGACGCCGGGACGACCAGTTCCCGGGCGATAGTATTCAACAGCCGGGGCGAAGCCTGTTCGGTTGCGCAGAAGGAATTTGCGCAGATATTCCCGCAGGACGGGTGGGTCGAACATGACCCCTACGAGATATGGTCATCGCAGGCAGCCGTGGCCGCCGAAGCAATCACCAAGATTGGCATAAACGGAACCGGCATTGCGGCCATCGGCATCACAAACCAGCGCGAAACGACCGTCGTCTGGGACAGAGCGACGGGCGAGCCGCTCTACAACGCCATCGTATGGCAGGACCGGCGCACGGCGGAATACTGCGACGAGCTGAAAGCGAAAGGCCTGCTTCCCCTGATACGGAACAGAACCGGCCTTATCATCGACGCCTATTTCAGCGCGACGAAAATCAGGTGGATACTTGACCGTGTGGACGGCGCGCGGGCAAAGGCGCAGCGGGGGCAGCTGGCTTTCGGCACGGTCGACACGTGGCTGGTGTGGCAGCTGACCGGGGGCCGGACGCACGTGACGGACGTCTCCAACGCCTCGCGCACGATGCTGTACAACATCCATACGCAGGAATGGGACGACGAACTGCTGCAGCTGTTTGACATCCCGAAGAACATGCTGCCCGAAGTGAAGGCGTCTTCGGAGGTGTACGGGCATACGACGACAACGATTTTCGCCTCGCACGTGCCCATTGCCGGCATTGTCGGCGACCAGCAGGCGGCGCTCTTCGGACAGATGTGCATCGAGCCGGGTATGGTGAAGAACACCTACGGCACCGGCTGCTTCATCCTGATGAATACGGGCGACCGGCCGGTGGCTTCCAAAAACAACCTCGTCAGCACGATTGCCTGGCGGCTGAACGGCCTCACGTCCTACGCGCTGGAGGGAAGCATTTTTGTCGGCGGCGCCATTGTCCAGTGGCTGCGCGACGGACTGAAAATCATCCGCTCGTCGTCGGAAATCGAGGCGCTGGCCGGACAGGTGGACGACAACGGAGGCGTGTATTTTGTCCCCGCGCTGACGGGACTGGGCGCGCCCTACTGGGACCAGTACGCCCGCGGAACGATTGTCGGCCTTTCGCGCGGCGTTACCGACGCCCACATTGCCCGCGCCGCGCTCGAAGGCATTGCCTATCAAACGATGGACGTCGTCAACGCCATGGCGCTGGACGCCGGTATCGGGCTGAAGGAGTTGCGGGTCGACGGCGGCGCTTCGAAAAACAACCTGCTGATGCAGTTTCAGGCCGACGTGCTGGGAAAAACGGTCATCCGTCCCCAAACGGTGGAAACAACCGCCCTGGGCGCGGCATACATGGCCGGTCTGGCCGTCGGATACTGGCCCGGCGTCGACGAAATCCGCCGGCAGTGGCATGTCGAAGCGACGTTCGAACCGGATGCCGACTTCGACTCGCTCCTGGCCCGCCGGAAATGGGCGGACGCCGTTTACCGGTCGCAGTCATGGATTAAATCGTAGCGGGTTATACAACAGTAGTTAGTAGTTAGCAGGGTACAATGAATACCGTATTTATTCCGAAATATCCATTAACAGATTTCCCTGCCGGAAGTTCCGGAAGACTTTCCGCACAGCGGGAAACTCTGCCGCCGCGGGCGGGAAACTTTCCGCACAGCGGGAAACTCTCTCGCCGCGGGCGGGAAACTTTCCGCACAGCGGGAAACTCTCTCGCCGCGGGCGGGGAACTTTCCGCACAGCGGGAAACCCTGCCGCCGCGGGCGGGAAACTTTCCGCACAGCGGGACACCCTGCCGCCGCGGGCGGGAAACTTTCCGCACAGCGGGAAACCCTGTCCGAGCGTCGAGGAAACTTTCCCCACGTGGGGAAACCCTGTCCGAACGTCGAGGAAACTTTCCCCGCGTGGGGAAACCCTGTCCGAGCGTCGAGGAAACTTTCCCCGCATGGGGAAACCCTGTCCGAGCGTCGAGGAAACTTTCCCCGCGTGGGGAAACCCTGCCCGACGCCGGATGGCCTCCGGTCGCAGGGACGAAACAATGCATAAAACCGCTCCGCATGAAAGCTAAATGTATATACCTGTCCATATTCGTATTATGGCTGATGAGCAGTCCGGTAACAGGAAGCAATATCCATGATAGCCGGAGCGGTCATGCGGATACTGCCCGAATGACCGGACAGCGTCATGCCCTGCGGGGCATCCGCGTCGGAATAAGGCAAACCCTGAAGGGATTCAGTGCCGGAGCGAAAGGAACCCTGAAGGGACTTAATGCCGGGACGAAAGGAACCTTGAAAGGATTTAATGTTGGAGGCAAAGGAACCTTGAGGGGATTTAATGCCGGAGGCAAAGGAACCCTGAAAGGCCTGGATGCGGGCCTGCACGGAAGTGAAACCGGAGCCGAATGTGCTGCGGGCGGAATCGGAAGAGCCGTTTACAGTGAATCCGGCATGTTTTACAGGCCAAGCCGTGAAATGGAAAACATGGATACACTCCTTTTTGAAGAAAAATCCATCGACGTCGAAAAGGACGTCACCATCCATACCTATTACTTTAAAAGCAGGGCGCCCAGGGCAAATATATTTTTCATTCACGGCAACAGCGGAAACGTCTCCACTTATACCGGCATGATAAATACATTACTGTCCGGCGGCTATAACGTGTATGCCGTGGACTGGAGAGGGTACGGGAAATCAACCGGCAAGCCCGGCTATCAGGGCGTAATGAAAGACACGGAAGCGGCCTTCGACGACTTCCTGCTGTCAACCCGGAAGGATTCTCTAAAGGTCATCGTTTACGGAATGTCGCTGGGCGGACAGATAGCAACCGGACTTGTTTGCAGCAGGCAGCAGGAGGTGGATGCCCTTGTTCTTGACGGAAGTTTAAGTTCCGCGCAAAATCTCGTAATGGATTTTATGCCGACCCGTTTCATCCGGAACAGCATGAAAAGAAACGCCACTGCTTTTAATCAGGCGTATGTTGCGGAAAGGGATATCCGGAAAATCACGGACATCCCCAAGCTGATTATTCACAGCGAAACGGATGAAGTGGTCGCATTTTATCATGGCGAAAGGCTGTATGAAAATGCACAAAGCCCCAAGTTTTTCTGGAAAACAGCGACGCGCCATGCCGGAACACTGGATGAGCTTGCCGGTGAAGTCATCGCCAAAATCGACCGGCTTTGTCTATACGCTGCGCGGGAGGGAAATATGAATGAAAATCGGTAATTATACTTTGCACGGCATGGTTTTGTACATGAACATAAAAAATAAATTATCAACACGGAGACACAGAGGACACAGAGATTCGTGTTTCTGCGGAACGAAGTTCCTTCTCTGTGGCCTTCGGGCAAACTCTTTCCTTACATGGAGAGCACGAAGAAAACACTGCGTTCCGCAGTGCACTTCTCTGTGTTCTCCGTGTCTCCGTGGTGATATTTATTCTTTTCTATTTCTATGCACAAAACTATCCCGCGTGCAGTATAGTAGTTAGTAGGGGCGAAATGCTTTCGCCCGTAGAAGTTAGTAGAATTGATACATCAGTTTATAGACAGAATCAACCGGCCCCGGCAGAGGCAGTGCCTGTTGCCGTATCCCGGGATGGAGATGCACGGCTTTCCCGCCGGCAGCCCTGCGGGCGAAAGCATTTCGCCCTTACTGACTACTGGCTACTAACTGCTAACTGCCGATTCTTGAAAACAGTAACTTTTATATATAATGAATATGACAGGACAGGATATTTTATTTGAGTTTATCGGAACAGCATTGCTGATTCTGTTGGGCGAGGGCGTCTGTGCGAACATGAGTCTGAAAAAGACGTTCGGTCATCAGGGCGGATGGATAGTCGTCACATTCGGATGGGGATTTGCCGTATTTGTCGCCGCCTTTATTTCGGCGCCCTATTCGGGTGCACACCTGAATCCGGCGCTGACGCTGGGGCTGGCGATGGCCGGCCTGTTCAGGGGCAGCATAGCGGGTTATATCCTCGCACAGATGCTGGGCGCCATGCTCGGCGCGTGTCTGGTTTATCTGATATACAAGCCGCATTTCGACGCGGAGGAGGACGCGAATACGAAACTGGGCGTCTTTGCCACCGGCCCGGCCATACCGTCGCTCTTCTCCAATTTCCTGAGCGAGTTTACCGGCACGTTTGTACTCATGTTCGGCGTTCTGATGGTCGGCGGAGCGAAAATGGACGGGCCATATCCCGTCGCCATTCTGATTGTCGTAATCGGCATGGCGCTGGGCGGTACGACGGGCTACGCCATTAACCCGGCGCGCGACCTTGGCCCGAGAATCGTACACGCACTGCTGCCAATCCGGAACAAGCGCGACAGCAACTGG
>JAISEZ010000054.1 GCA_031263835.1 Tannerella sp. | reverse complement strand
ACAAATCCGCTGATGGCGAAGGTGGAAGATATTTTTGAAAAGAGGATGTACGAAAAACTCAGTCCGATGCCGATACCGATGTTCAATCCCATGCCACCCTTGATTTTGCGCGACGAAAGAGAAACGCCAATCATGGTCAGGATGAAAAAGGACATGACCGTCGCGAAACGCTGGTAATACTCAATCTCGAAGAGCTGGATGTTGCCGATGCCGCGTTCCTTCTGGCGGCGGATGTGGCTGGCCAGCTGGGGAGAAGTCATGGTTTCGCAGTCGTTTTCGGAAATCAGGAAGTCGGAGGGCACGAAAGTCAGCGTCGTGTCCTTGCGCGTGCCGGTGGTGATGTGTTCGCGCATACCGTCGAAATCGCGTATCATGTAATCAATGATAGTCCACTGATACAGTGAATCGTATTTGATGGATTCGGCCGTCAGGCGGGATACCAGCACCTTGTTTTCGAAGTGGTCGAGCGAAAAGCGGTAGCCCATGTAGGAGTCGGCGCGGTAGTTGTCGAAATAGGCGAAGATGCCCGGTTTCACCTCCAGCTGGATGTTGCGGGCATATTCCACCTTTTTGTTCCTG
Source organism: Tannerella sp. (assembly GCA_031263835.1). GTDB lineage: Bacteria > Bacteroidota > Bacteroidia > Bacteroidales > Tannerellaceae > Tannerella. The sequence goes on along the minus strand of JAISEZ010000054.1, from coordinate 1,992 downwards.
AAGTAGGTGTTCTGAAACTCGATGCGCGTTTCGTTGGCCGGGGGGATGATGTAGGCGTTCAAAACATAGCTGCCGAGCGCAATGATTGCCGCGGAAATCAGGTAGGGACGCAGCAGCCGGTTAAAACTGACGCCGCTGGAAAGCAGTGCGATAATTTCGGACTTGTCGGCCAGCCTGGAGGTAAAGAAGATGACGGCAATAAAGGTGAACAGCGGACTGAAGACGCCGATGAAATAAGGGATGAAGTTGAGGTAATAGTCCGTGACGATGGCGTGCAGCGAGACTTCCGGTTTGAGGAAATTGTCGAGCCGCTCGTTGACGTCGAATACGACCGTGATGGCGATAATCAGGAGGATGGAGAATACGTAGGTTCCGAGGAACTGCCCGATGATGTAGCGGTCGATGCGCCGGAGTTTCCAACTGTTCCGTTTCATACCCGTTGCGATAAGCGGTTGACCGTTCCGTTTTTCCATCCGGCGAAATCGCCGGCGGCAATATGGGCGCGCGCCTCTGCGAGCAGCCGCTGGTAGAATGCGAGGTTGTGGATGGAGGCGATTTGCAGCCCCAGCAGCTCTTCGCACCTGACCAGATGGTGCAGATAGGCGCGGCTGTAGGCCGTGTCGACGAACGAATGTCCGTCCGGGTCAACCGGCGAAAAGTCATCCGCCCATTTGCGGTTGCGCATGTTGACCGTGCCGGAGCGGGTGAACAGCTGTCCGTTGCGGCCGTTGCGCGTGGGCATGATGCAGTCGAACATGTCCACGCCGCGGGCGACGGCCTCGAGCAGGTTGGCCGGCGTGCCCACGCCCATCAGGTAGCGCGGCTTGTCCGCCGGCAGTATCCCGTTGACGATTTCAATCATTTCGTACATCGTTTCCGTCGGTTCGCCGACCGCCAGCCCCCCGATGGCATTCCCGCCGGCTTCCCTGGCCGCCACGTATTCGGCCGACCGCCTCCGCAAGTCCGGATAAACGCCTCCCTGTACGATTGGAAACATCGACTGTTCGTAGCCGTAGCGGGGTTCCGTCGCGTCAAAACGGCGGATGCAGCGATCCAGCCACTGTTCGGTCAGTTGCAGCGATTTCCTTGCATACGCATAGTCCGCGTCGCCCGGACAGCATTCGTCGAAAGCCATGAGGATGTCGGCGCCGATGCTGCGCTGGATGTCCACCACCTTTTCGGGAGAGAAAAAGTGTTTGCTGCCGTCGATGTGCGAACGGAATTCCGCTCCTTCGCCGCTCAGCTTCCGGTTTCCGGCCAGCGAAAACACCTGAAAGCCGCCGCTGTCGGTCAGGATTGGCCCCTGCCAGCCGGAGAAGCCGTGCAGTCCGCCCGCCCGTTCCAGAATCTCCGTTCCGGGACGGAGATAGAGGTGATAGGTGTTGCCGAGGACGATTTGCGCACGGATGTCGTCCGTCAGTTCGCGCCGGTGGACGGCTTTTACCGTGCCCTGCGTACCGACAGGCATGAAGACCGGCGTCTCGATGACGCCGTGTCCGGTCGTAATCCGTCCCGTCCGGGCACGGGAGTGGATATCCGTATGTAAAATCTCGAATTTCACGTTGCAAAGTTTGCTGCAAAGGTAATACAGGAATCTGAAACGGACAAGCCGGACGGCAAACGGTTCTTTCTTTTTTTGAGGCGCTGTTATACGGTGCAAAGTATAAAGATTTCCGGCGGATCCGGTCGGAATCCACTCCGATTCTGAAAATTTCCGACGGAAATGTACCGCACTCCATTAATAGCATTGATCTGGAGACTGCGTCGAGCAGGGGAGGTGGTGAGGAGCGCCTTGCCGGTAGCGGTAAGATTCTCCTGCCAAATTGCACTTCACTCATCATTCATCACTAATCACTAACCACTCATTTCATACTATACCGTCAAAATGTCAGCATTTTGTTTTGGCTTTATTTTTGCAGGTTATTCCTGCAGAAAACGAAATCTTATAAAGAACAGAAAGGAAATAAATATATGAATCTAAGTAATTTTACA
>JAISEZ010000005.1 GCA_031263835.1 Tannerella sp. | reverse complement strand
ATGTGTTCTATCTGTTCCCCTTCCGGACTGAAAACCGTTACACCGTGGCCGGTCAGGTAAATGTTTCCCTGACTGTCGATGGTCATCCCGTCGGAACCCATGGGAGCAAAAAAGCGTTTGTTGGCCAGTGTCCCGTCGGGCCGGATGTCATACGCATACGTCTTTCCGGCACGGATGTCGGCCACGTACAGCGTTTTTCCGTCCGGCGTACCGATGATGCCGTTCGGCTGTTCCAGGTCGGTCGCAACGGGTACCGGACGTTTCCGGCCGGGAGCAAGGAAATAGACGTACTGACCGGGTTGCTGCATCTGCGGGTCGCGCGTCCAGTAGTCGCGCGGATAAAGCGGGTCGGTGAAGTAGATTCCGCCGCCGGGATGTATCCACAGGTCGTTCGGCCCGTTGAGCTTCTTCCCTTCAAAATCCGTGACCAGCACGGTGTAGCTGCCGTCTTTCACGTCGATGCGCCACAGTTCGTTGTCCATGTCGGAACAGGAAAGCAGATAGCCCTCCCGGTCGAAGTACAGTCCGTTGGCGCGTCCGGGACAGTCGTGGAACACGGAGAGTTTACCGTCCGTCGACCATTTGAAAATCCGGTCGTCGGGCTGGTCGGTGAAATACACGTTCCCCTCCCTGTCGGCCGCCGGGCCTTCGGTGAAGCGGAAACCGTCCGCCAGCTTTTCCACGCGGGCGCCCGGCGCTATGACGGGACTGTCTTCCCGGGCAGCGGCCTCCCGCCACGGCAGCAGGCCGGACAGGAGGCAAAAAAGAATCATTGTCTGTTTCATCCTGTTCCTGTTTTAACGGATGATTTTTATGCCCTTCGGGGCTTTCACTCCGGTTTTGATTTTCCCGTCCGGGCCTTTCCTGTGGCTGATGCTTACAACGCCCTGCGGCGTGGGAAACGTCCCTTCCACCCACTCGAGGTCGCCGAGATGCGGTTCGATTTTCAGGACTTTGCATCCGGGCGCCATGACCTTCACGCCCAGCACGTGCTCGCTCAGCCAGGCCGTCGGGCCGGACGCCCAGCCGTGGCAGAGGCTGTGACGCAGGTTCTCGTAGCAGTAGGCTCCGAAGTCGGCGTGAATGTCCTTCTTGCCTTCCGGTACCGGTTCGTCGATGCCGGCCGCGTTTTCCATCCAGTCCAGGTCGAAGTCTTCCCAGAACGTTGTGGCGCCCATGTCCAGCATCCCGCCCCAGAACCTGCCGATGTTGTCAATCGCTCCGCGGTAGTTTCCCGCCCGGGCCTGCGCCTGCAGCATGTAATAGCCGTAGAAGGTGGAGAAGTTTCTGGCGCCGCCGGCCGAAATCACCTCTCTGTCCGCCTGTCCGGCGGGCAACATGCCGGCCAGCGCCTGCAGGGCGGCAGCCTGCTTCAGGCCGTTGTGCGGCGGCACCTGCGTCCTCATGCGTTCGGCCGTGGCGGCGCACTGTTCCGCCAGCGCTCCGTCGCCCAGCGCGGCACACAGTTCTCCGCCCGCCTGGAAAGCCATGACCGTCAGGGCCTGCAGGCCGGCGTCGATGCCTTCCCTGTTGGGGCTGGACGGCCAGTCCAGGAAGCGGCCTCCGCCGTCGAGTTTTTCCCTGCCCGAGGCATCGACTTTGGTGAACAGCAGCTGCAGCAACTCCGTCAGATACGCCTGCTGCTCCCTGAGATACGGCAGACTGCCCTGATAGTTGTACCAGTCGCGCTGGATGATAATCCACCACAGCGAGTAGGAACACATCCCGTTCATCCAGCCGGGCAGCGGCGTAATGTCGCGCGCCAGGTCGAGGCTCCGGGGAATGACTTCATTATAGCCGAAGACCGTGCTCACCGTCATCACTTCGGGATGGAGGTCGCCGAGCCAGACCAGCCGGTCGCGCTTGATGCCGTCCCAGATGTATTCCTGCATGTTGAGGTGCACCGTATAGGCGCCGGTCATCCAGATGCGGTTCAGCCGTTCGTCGCTGCTGCGGAACGAGCCGAGGTACGGAATATCGCGGTAGATGAAAATGGCGTTTATCTCCTTCAGGCTGAGGGTGACGTTCGGTTCGGCCAGGTCGATGCGTACAAAACGGTATCCGCTGTTGCCAATCTCCGCCGCGCCCAGCCAGGGCAGCTGCATCGTGAAGTCGCGCATGGCATGGTCGTTGGTAGCCCCCTGCACGCCGGCCGTACTCATGGCTTCGGATACCGATTCGCCGAAACGCACCCGTATCTTCACCGGTACATTCCTGCCGGCGGCGCTGGTGACGAGCTGCAGGCCGCCGTGAATCTCCCGCCCGAAATCGAGCAGCAGCGAAGGATATTCATTTTCAGTACTCCGCATGACGCACACCTGTTTGCCGGTCAGTTCGCTCTGACCGTTGTTGCCGGCGGCGAGCAGCCCTTCGGCGTTTTTTATCAGCCGCCCCTGACCGTCATACTTCCAGACAATGCGCTGAGGCGTAATATACGTCCGTGCACGGCTGTCGTTAAATGTTTTATTCGCGTATTCCGCGCCGAAAACCGGCGGCAAATGCTGTGCCCGCATACCTCCACACAGGCTCAGCAGTAAGATACAAATTGAAATTCTATTCATGATTACTGTTTAACTATTTATTGATTATGTTTCCGGATAAAACGGCCGTTAAACCGCGGCTGGACACCGTGTCGCCGTACGAATCCCGCACTCGTGTACGGGACGTTCTCTTCGCGGGTATGAATCTGCCCGAAACGGATAAATGTTTCATAGATATGTATGACCGTTAAATGAGGGCGCAAGATACGACTATTTTTTGTGTTGGACTTATGAAACCCGACCAAATTGTTTTGTTTCCGGTTCAAATGGCGATTTATGGAGTAAATCCGGTATCAACACAAATCATGTTCCCCAGCGAACACGGTGCATGTTCCCCGGCGAACACGATCCATGTTCCGGAGCGAACACGATGGTGAAATGTCAGTACCGAGCGGAACGATACGGTGTACGGCATAATTTTGTGTGCAGTCGAAAACCCGATTTATTCTCAATTTCCCTTTTTCGGGCACTCCGATACGCCTGATATCCACCCTGTTTTTGAAAAAACGCAGGATCCTTTATTTTTTCCCCGTGAAAAATTTAGCAAATCAAAAAAAAAGTGTTTACTTTGCCCCTTCGTGAGGAAACAATGCCTCCAGTTAATGTGATTGATTGAAAGATGGACACGCAAGAA
>JAISEZ010000328.1 GCA_031263835.1 Tannerella sp. | reverse complement strand
GCCAGTTCCGCATCGGCCAGGTCCTGACGGTTTTGTTCCGCGTAGATTTGAGCGGCGTCCTTGCCCTGTTTCACCAGCTTCCGGATGATCTTGAGCGCCTCCTCATCCGTCAAGGTGTCGTTAGCGCCCGGAGCCGTCTTCGCCTCCAGAAAATACTTCTTTACGTTGCGGAGCGCTTCCAGTTTTACTTTGTCTTTCGCCAGCATGGCGGCTTTGATGTCGTTACTGATTTGTTCGAATAAATTCATCTCTGTTCTTATTTTGGTGTTAATTGAATCTAAATGTGACCGGTTGGCCGCCGGCTTCCGGCGACGCTACGGACGGCTTGACGGGAGACGTATCCCGCTTCTTTTTCTCGCGTAGCCCGGTGATTTCTTCCGGCTTGCGATCGCAGACCGGATGCTCTTCCAGCCAGCAAATGAAGGTGTTGTCGTCCATTTCGTCTCCGGTCAGGATGGCAATGCGCGACGTCAGGTCCGCCGATTTGTTCTGCGAACCGTAGAAACCGGCAATAATCTTTTGTGCCTCCTTCTCCTTCGCATTGGAAATGTCTTCCCGTTCCTTGCGGGTGAGTACTTCGTCCAGTCCGAATCCCGACGCAAGCACGGTGAACTTGACCTTGTCGCTCAGAGAGTCGTCATAGGCCAGTCCCCAGATGACCTTGATGTAGTTTTCAAATTTTTTCATGAAATTCTCGATATGCGCCATCTCCTCCATACCCAATTCATACTGTTCGTCGGAGCTGGAAGTGATCTGGAAAAGGATTTTTTTCGCATGGTCAAAGTCATTATAGCTTAGCAGGGGCGAATTGAGGGCGTCCCGGATGGCTATCGCCAGCCGGTTCTCCCCAGAGCCGTAGCCTGCGCTCATCAGGGCGATGCCGCCGTCCTTCAGAGTAGTATTCACATCGGCGAAGTCCAGATTCATTTCTCCGGTCAGGGTAATCACTTCCGAGATGCTTTTGGCCGCGACCGTCAACGTGTCGTTGGCTTTGGCAAAGGCTTTCCGGACGGATATCTTGTGGAGGTTTTCATGATAGAGTTCGCTCAGACGCTCGTTGTTCACGACGAGCAGGGCGTCCACGTTTTGGCTTATTTTTTCCACGCCGTCCAGCGCCTGAATGATTTTGTCGTATCCTTCGAACAGGAAAGGAATGGTCACAATTCCCACCGTCAGGATGTTCATTTCCCGGGCAATCCGGGCAATCACCGGCGCAGAACCCGTTCCTGTGCCACCGCCCATGGTAGCCGTGATAAACACCATTTGCGTGCCGTCGTTCAGCATGGAGCGTATTTCCGGCTCGCTTTCCAGGGCGGCTTCCTCGCCTTTTTTCGGGTTGTTGCCGGCGCCCAGCCCTTTCGTGACGGTAGGCCCCAGCAGAATTTTGACCGGTATGTCGGACTCTTTCATGTGCTGCCAGTCCGTATTGCACAGCACGAATGAGACGTCGTGTATGCCTTCCTGATACATGTGTTTCACCGCGTTTCCGCCGCCGCCGCCGACACCGATTACCTTGATAATTTTCTCCGTATCTATCGGGAGTTTGAACGGTATCAGTTCACTTGATTTATTTTCCGTACTCATCTTTCTTCGTTTTTATCATGTAATCTTATATTCATATCTGTCATATTAAATCCGGAGGCGAGTATCGTAAATTTGACCTTTTCTCCTAACGAATCGTCGTAGGCCATCCCCCAGAGGAGGTTGATATATTTTCCAAATGCTGTCTCGAATGTCTTAAATTCTTCCAATTCTGCCACCTGCAGGTCAAACCGTTTGTCGGAACTGCACTGAATTTGCATAAGGACTCTTTTCGCTCCCGAAAAATCAATACTGCTGAGCAACGGTGAATTTAATGCCTCCCGGATAGCCGTATCCAGCCGGTTTTTGCCCGCGCCGTATCCAACGCTTACCTGAGCGATAGCGCTGTCTTGCAATATAGCTTGTATATCCTTAAAATCAATGGCTATGACATGCCTGTTTGTGTTGCCTGGAATCAGTTCCAAAATGCTTTTGACGGTCTCCATCAGCGCATCGTTGACCAGTTTGAAGGCTTGCCGGATAGTATTGTTGGCATTCCTGTCCGTATTGACTATCCATTCACTGTTGATAATGAACAGGGCGTCTACGTTCCTGCTCATTTCGTCCACGCCGTCCAGCGCCCGAATGATTTGGTCGTTTCCTTCGAACAGGAAAGGAACGGTCACAATCCCCACCGTCAGGATGTCCATTTTCCGGGCAATCCCGGCAATCACCGGCGCGGCGCCCGTTCCCGTTTCGCCACCCATGGTAGCCATGATAAACGCCATCCGGGTGCCGTCGTTCAGCATGGAGCATATTTCTGCCTCGCTTTCTCGGGCGGCTTCTTCGGCTCTTTTCGGCTCGCAGCTTTCCGCGAAGCAGTTATTCAGCAGGATTTTGACCGGTATGTCGGAATTTTCCATGTGCTGCTTATCCCTATTGCACAGCACGAACGAGACGCCGTGTATGCCTTCCTTATACATGTGTTTCACCACGTTTCCGGCACCGCCGCCGACGCCAATCACTTTGATGATTTTTTCCGTATCCGTCGCCGGTGATTGAAACGATGATGCCCCGTTTGATTTATTTTCCAGGCTCATTTTTCGGTTTTTTTGTTTTTCTCATTTCCCGGTCATCCATAAAAAAGTCTATTTCCTTTATCCTTTTAAAGAGTTTATCTAATCCTGTGGATTTGGGTTCGTTTATTCCTCCGTCGGAGCCGCCGAATGGCCCTAACGGGTCCTGTCCTGCCGTACCCCCCCCGCGTTGCGGCGTTTGCACCACATCCGGCGTTTCAACCGGTTTCGGTTCTTCCGGAACAACGTAAGGCGGAATGTACTGCAGGCAGTTCTCCGTAGCCTGAATCAACAGGCTGACGGCCGTCATATAATTCGGGTCGTTGCCGGTTCTGTCCCCGTTTCTTTCCAGACATTCTTCCCGGACGGTCGCGTAAGTGACTTCCAGGTTGAACCGCTGCTGAAGCAGTTCCGGCAGTTTTGTCAGGCCGGAAACCCTGCCGGCCAGCACGATTCCGGCCTCTAACGAGGCAATATCGCCGGTTAGCTGGACTTGCCTGTACACATTCTCTACAATCTCCTTCACGCGCCCCTCGATAAGGGCGCTCAGGCGTTCCGGGTCTATTTCCCGGTCGTCGATGGTGATTTTTTCCTGCCGGTCGGCGTTCTTTCCTTTCCCGGTCAGGGAAAGACCGTAGGTGGTCTTCAGCCATTCGGCATCCGGTTCCCTCACATTCAGCGCCGTCATCAAGTCTTTGGTAATCAGCTGGAGGCTCAGGGGAATCACCGACAGGTGCGCCAGCGTACCCTGCCGGTAAACCGCAACCGACGTCACGCCGGCATGGAAACCAATCTGCACGCAACCGGCTTCCTTTTCTTCCCGGCCAAGCGTGGCCTCGGCCAGCGCCAGCGGCGAAACAAGCAGCCCCGCCAGCGAAAGGCGGGCGAGTTCCATACAACCCGTGACCTGATTCCGGACGGGTTGCCCGACAATCAGCCCGTAATGCGCTTCAATCTGCCTGGCGGGCAGTCCTTCCGGCTGCTCCACCCGTTTGCTGTCCACGTAATAGACCGGCGGAGCAATCCCCGCTACATCCATTTCCGGACGGAAGGCGCGACACTGCTCGTCCAGCGCGCGGAGGTCGTTCTCAGAAACGGTTGCGTTCAAAGCAAGATGTTTCATTTCCATGTGCTTGATGGAATGGAGCGATTGACCTCCGACGCCGACGTACACTTTTTCAATCCTGTAATCGGGCAGCTTGTCCGCCATTTTGTTTTTCAGCTTTTCAACCAGCCGCTTCATCGACATGCCGGTTGATTCCTTGTGATATACGTTCCCCCGGCGGACGCTGTCGCCGGCGTTTTCTTCTTCTGCGGTCACGACGGATACCGTCCCGTCTTCATTCTTTTTCCCCACCATGCCGACGAAGCGGGAGGTTTCCATGTCAATGACGACTATGTATTTTGCATCTGCCATTCTACCTTTATTTTTTCGTACAGACAATCTGGTTTCTGTATTTCAAATTTATTGTTTCATATTTTTCCCATCCAATCTTTGGAATCGCCTGCTCATAAAACAGCTGCAAGTGTTCCAGTTTTGTCCTGAAATCGTCGAGACTGCCCAGCATGATTCGGCAGTTGCCCGCGCGCGGTACCAGCTCCACTTCCCGTTCCGAATGAACGTAAATCTGTTCAATCTGATGATTCCAGAACTTATTTTTCTGCAAAAATAATGCAAATTCGAATAACCCGGTCGTTGCGAACGATTTTTCTATCTTTCCGCTGGCCACCGGCAAGCGGGTCGCATAGCGATAATCAGCCGGCATCACCCGTCCCGCGTCGTCCACATAGTAGCTTCCCTTGCTGTCGAATACGCGCAGGATGGGCATTTTTTGCGTAATTTCAATTTTCACGTTGCCGGACGATGTTTTATAGGCGTTGACCGTTGCGACGAGTTCGTTTTTGGCAATCACCTTTTCGATGGTGTCCGTATTGATGCGGTGGACGGGACGGTTGACCGGATAGAGCCGCGCGTTTTTCAGCAGCGTCACGATTTCGCTTTCATGCAGGAACGGTCGGTTCACGCTGTCGCGAACGACTACAATCAGGTTGCGGCAAAGGGCTTCCTCGTCGGATTCCCGCCTGATGAAGAGGACGAAGACGAGACAGGCCGACAAAAGGACGGCGAGGGCGATGGAGAGGATGCGTTTCATTTTCGTTCGAGGATTTGTTTCACCGGTTCGACCAGACGGTCAATATCGCCGGCGCCGAGCGTCAGGACGACTTCGTAAGTTCCGGCGGAAATAAGTGCAGGCAGTTGCGCTTTCGTGCAGAGCGTTTTCACCGGAACGGTCACCCGGTCGAAAATCAGCCGGGAAGTCACGCCCGGAATCGGTTCTTCGCGAGCCGGATAAATGTCCAGCAAAATCAGTTCGTCCAGCAGCGAGAGGCTTTCGGCAAAGGCGGCCGCAAAATCGCGCGTCCGGGTGTAGAGGTGCGGCTGGAAAATGCCGGTCACCTTCCGTCCGGCGTACAGTTCCTTTACGGACAGGATGCTGTTTTTCAACTCTTCCGGATGATGGGCGTAATCGTCAATCAGGACGATGTGCTCCTTTTTGAGGCGGACGTCGAAACGGCGCTCCACGCCGGCATACGACTGCATTGCCGCCCGGATTTCATCGCCGGTAACGCCGTTCAGCCAGGCCGTTGCAATGGCGGCAACGGCATTTTCGACATTGATTTTCACCGGCACGCCCAGCTGTATGTCTTCCACACGCGCAGAGGGCGCCACCCAGTCAAAACGGATTTCTCCGTTGCCGGTGCGGATGTTTTCCGCATGAAAATCGGCCCCTCCGTCCGTCATCGAATACGTGTAGAGCCGGACGCCGGGTTGCAGCCGCGGCGTGAAGTCGAGGCCGGACTTCACAATCAGCGCGCCTCCCGGACGTATCAGCGAGGTGAAGATTTCAAAACTTTCGCGGTAGGCCCCGGCGGTGTCGTAGATGTCCAGATGGTCGGGGTCAACATACGTAACGACCGCCATCCAGGGCGACAGGTGATGAAAGGAGCGGTCGTACTCGTCGGCTTCAATCACCGTCAGGTCGGAATGTCCGGACAGCATCAGGTTACTGCCCGTATTTTTCAGGATGCCGCCCAGGAAGGCGTTGCAGCCGGCGGAAGACTGTTGCAGGAGATGCGCCGTCATGGACGAGACGGTCGTTTTCCCGTGCGTCCCGGCAATGCACAGTCCCCGCTGCGAGCGGGTAATCAGCCCCAGCGCCTGCGAACGCTTGAGCACTTCATGGCCCTGCGTGCGGAAATACGTCAGTTCCGCATGTGATTCGGGCACGGCCGGCGTATAGATGACCGGCGTGTCTCCGGGCGACCTGAAATCCGGGGGAATCAGCTGCGGGTCGTCCGTAAAGTGAAGGTCGGCGCCTTCCCGCACCAGCTGTTCGGTCAGGGCGGACGGCGTCCGGTCGTATCCCGCCACGGCTGCGCCCCTGGAACGGAAATAACGAACCAGCGCACTCATCCCGATACCGCCGGCTCCGATGAAATATACCCTGCGCGGCATGGTTTCGCGCACCTGTGCTGAACCGTCGCGCACCTGTGCTGAATCACTGCGCACCTGTGCTGAACCGTTGCGCACCTGTGCTGAATCATTGCGCACCTGTGCTGAACTGTTGCGCACCTGTGCTGAATCACTGCGCACCTGTGCTGAATCATTGTGCACCTGTGCCGAATCATCGGGCGCCGCCGCCGTTATCAGTTTCACCAGTTCATCCACAATGCGTTCCGCACTGCGGGGATACGCCAGCCGGCCGATATGCTCGCCGAACGAATGCAGGCGTTCCGGGTCGTGCAGAAGATTTAACACACGGTCGACCAGTTGCGTTTCCGCCTCCCCGTCCGCCAGCATCGCGGCGGCGCCCCGGCTGACCACGGCCTGTGCGTTTTTGGTCTGATGGTCTTCCGCCACATTGGGCGAAGGAATCAGCAGTACCGGTTTTTTCAGCAGGCAGCACTCGGAAACGGAACCGGCGCCGGCACGCGATACCACCAAATCCGCTGCGGTATAGGCATAATCCATGCGCGAAATGAAACCGGAATACCGGAGCAGGTTCCGGGTATCCTTCCCTTCCAGCTGCTGCCGGACAAGGTCGTAATAATTGCGCCCCGTCTGCCAGATTACCTGAACACCGGCGTCCAGCAGGCGTTCCAGTCCGTTCATCAGGCCATTGTTGAGGGTGCGTGCGCCCAGACTTCCGCCGAGCGCCAGCACGGTCTTTTTTCCCTCCGACAAATGGAAATAAGCCAGCGCCTCCCGTCTGTCTTCGACGGACTTTTCCAGTTCCCTGCGCACGGGATTGCCGGTGAGGACTATCTTCCGTGCAGGGAAAAACCGCTCCATGCCCTCATAGGCTACGCAAATCGTGTCCACCCGTTTCCCCAGCCACTTGTTGGTGATTCCGGCATACGAGTTCTGCTCCTGAATCAGTGTCGGGATACGCAGCGAGGAAGCCGCCCAGAGCGTCGGGCCGGCGGCATAGCCTCCGACGCCGACGACCGCGTCGGGCCGGTATTCGCGCAGCAGTTTTTTCGCCATCCGCAGGCTTTTGAACAGCCGAAACAGCACGGAAATGTTTTTCAGCTTGTGACGCCGGTTCAATCCGCTGACCGGCAGGCCGACAATCCGGTATCCGGCAGCTGGCACCCGTTCCATTTCCATGCGGCTGTCCGCGCCGACAAACAGGATTTCCGCCGCGGGAAAACGCTGCCTGAAGGCGTCGGCTATGGCAATGGCCGGGAAAATATGTCCGCCCGTTCCGCCGCCGCTGATGATGACCCGGTATGATTTCATTCCTCAGATACAATTGATTCTGGGGCGAATATAGGATTTATTTCCGAATCCGGCTCTATTTCCTCCGGCAAATCTTCTTCTTCCGATTCCCCGTCGTCCGGCTCGTCCATCTCGGCGCCGAAACGACTTACGCTGAGAATCATGCCGATGTAGGCGCACGTCAGCAGGGTCGATGTTCCACCCCTGCTAATCAGGGGCAACGGCTGCCCCGTCACCGGCATCAGCCCCACGTTGACGGCCATGTGCACCAGCGCCTGAACGACGATAATCAGCCCGCATCCGATGACCAGGTATTTGGGGAAAAGCCCCCTGCATCTGCGGGCAATCACGCCGACCCGCACCATCAGCATGATATAGAGCAGCAGGAGGCCAAGCCCCCCGGGGAGGATGCCCAGTTCCTCGATGGAAATGGAGTAGATGAAGTCGGAATACGCCTGGGGCAGATAGTCCCGCTGCTCGCTCCGCCCGGGGCCTTTGCCCCAGAAAAGCCCGCTCGAAGCGATGGCGGCCTTGGCGTGCGAAATCTGGTATTCGTCCTCCGAGGGGATGAAATACGTCTTGTCGTCCACTTTCGGCCTGGAGCCGAAAAACGTGTCGGTTCGCTTTTTCCACGTCTGGGCGCGGGGGATATATTTTCTGACGGTTTCCTCCGGCGTCACGGCCAGGACAAACACAAACGCCGCACCCACCACGGTCAGCCAGAACAGCAGCTTGCCCAGCAGCCTGTACGGAACCTGACCGATGAACATCATCAGGAAACATACGCCGCCCAGCAGGACGGCCGTGGACAGGTTGAAGGGGAATATCAGCCCGCACACGGGCAGTACCACCAGAAGAATCCATTTGAACAGTTTCTTTTCGCTGGAAAATCGCCGCCGCATGCTCAACAGGGAAGCGACGTACACGATGCAGGCCAGCTTGCCCACTTCGGAGGGCTGGAACGGGATGCCGAAGAGGGTGATGAACCGGGAAGCCTCGTTCACGCTGTCGCCGATGAAATACACGGCGATGAGCGTCGCGAGGGCGACGGGCAGGACCAGAAGCAGGGCAACTACTGGAAAATACCGGTAATGTATGTGCGACAGCAGCAGAATCAGCAGCACGCCGCCGCCCAGTATCCTCGCATGGCGCAGGAAAGGCGCCAGGATATTACCCGTGTATTTCGCCGAATAGGCGATGGTGCTGATTGCACTGAAGACCAGTATCAGGGAGAGTCCGGCCAGCAGCAGGAAGATGAACCATACCGCCTTGTCGCCGCAGAATAAATTTTTTACAAAATCGGTTCTGTCTGTTTTCATACGTTTCGG